>VHBT01000001.1 GCA_016871815.1 Candidatus Dependentiae bacterium | reverse complement strand
TGCTAGTTTGCCAACATCTTCTGCTGGTTCAAGTTTGGGTTCATCAACATCACTGCCATTACCCGGAGCAACTACATCACTGCCAGACTCCACGATGACTGCGCCTGTTAGTTTGCCAACATCTTCTGCTGGTTTAAGTTTGGGTTCATCAACATCACTGCCATTACCAGGAGCAACTACATCACTGCCAGACTCCACGATGACGGCACCTGCTAGTTTGCCAACATCTTCTACGGGTTTAAATGTGAGTTCATCAACATCACTGCCATTACCCGGAGCAACTACATCATTGCCAGACTCCACGATGACGGCTCCATCTAGTTCGTCAACGCCTCCTGCTGGTTTAAATATGGGCTCGGCTTCGCTTGGCCAGAAGCCACCATTAAGTATTTAGTGGGTGATTGATAAGATTATTTCAGCTGATATTATTAAAAAATCTATGGGGGTTAAAAGCCCCCATGGTTTTTTTGAGATAGAGGTGAGATTTTTGAGATGATGAGTGTTTATTATCGAGCAAGACTGGTAAGAAATAAAATTTGGTTTTTGACGGCAGTTTTGCGTAGTGCAGAGGGATATGTTCTGGAGCGAACGCTTGAGGGTACAAGCGATGTTATGGAATTTTTTGTAAGCCCGTCGTATGTTTTTGAGTTTGAGCAGTTGTTGGCTTACTTTCAAAAGCAAGGAATTGTTGTTTGGTTTCAAGAGTTTCCGAATAGGATAAAGATTGAACTTGATTTACAGCTTGGTGATATCTCTGAGCAGTAATCGGTTTGGTTTTTCTGCTTAGAAATACTGGATAAGTTTTTTACATTATATTAGTCTGTCTTCGTATCAGTTTAAATTGTTTTTTGAGTGTGTAGGCAGCTTTTTGCTTATGCCGTTTGGTTAGATTTGAGATATGAAATTTAAGCGCAATATGAGTCCAAAGTCTTACGCTGTTTATATTTTTATAGCATGCGTTGTATTGTTTTTTGGGGCTATTTTTTATGAAGAAGAACCATCTTCTTCGGTTGTTCGTAATTTAAGTTATTCAGAATTTCGCATCAACCTTGAAAAGGGTTCCTTTAAGACTGCAGAAATTAATGGGCAATCCGTTAGTGGTAAATGTGTTGATGGTTCTAGTTATAAGGCAACGATTGTTCCAACAGAATCATTGATGGATGAGATGATAAAGCAGGGAGTTAATGTTAAAGTTGCGACTCAAGATTCAGGCGATGGTTCAATCTGGTCAACACTTATTTCAATTATTTTTATGTTGCTTTTAATCTTTTTCATTTATACACGACTTATGAATGGCTCTATGGGTGGCTCTTCTAAAATGTTTTCAGTGGGTAAGTCAAAAGCGCAGTTTTTTGAGCCAGGAGAAGTGAAAACCAAATTTAAAGACGTTGCAGGGCTTGAAGAAGCAAAAGAAGACTTAGAAGATATTATTTATTTTTTGAAGAATCCGGAAAAGTATAAAGCGCTTGGTGCTAAAATTCCTCGTGGCGTTTTGTTGTGTGGAGAACCAGGTAATGGGAAAACTCTCCTTGCAAAGGCTGTTGCTGGAGAGGCTCATTGTGGTTTTTTTGCAATGAGTGGGTCGGATTTTATCGAAATGTATGTTGGGGTTGGTGCTGCTCGAGTTCGCGATTTGTTTATTCAGGCGCGAAAAAGCGCACCATGTATATTGTTTATTGATGAGATTGATGCAATTGGTAAGCAGCGAAGTAATGGACTGGGCGGCGGGGGACAGGATGAGCGAGATCAAACTCTTAACCAGTTGCTGGCAGAGCTTGATGGGTTTGCAACAGAGCCTGGTGCTGTCATTGTTCTTGCAGCGACAAATAGACCTGATATTTTAGATAAAGCGCTGGTTCGCCCTGGTCGTTTTGATAGAAATGTTGTTGTTTCCTATCCAGATATAAAAGCTAGAATAAAACTTTTAGAAATTCATTCTCGAAAAGTTCCCTTGGCCGATGACGTTGATTTTGAAAAGATTGGTAGGGGTACTCCTGGAATGAGTGGAGCTGAATTGGCGAGCTTGATTAATGAAGCTGCTTTGCGGGCAACGCGATTTAATAGAAAACTAGTTGAAATGGATGATTTTGAGGAGGCTCGTGATCGATTAAGGGTTGGTGCTGCTCGTAAAAATTTAGTTCAATCCGAAAAAATAAGAAAAGAAACGGCAATTCATGAGGCTGGTCATGCTCTTTTGAGTGTTTTACTTGAGGATGCGTTTATTTTTCATAAGGTAACAATTCTTCCAAGGGGAAATACGCTTGGTATTTCATGGTCATTACTTTCTCCAGATGATGAATTGCAACAGACGAAAAAACAGTCAATAGCAAGAATCAAAGTGTCTTTTGGTGGTATGATTGCTGAATTAATTAAAATGGGAACAACGACAGCCGGCGTAAGCAGTGATTTGCAAAATGCAACCCAAATTGCACGAAGCATGGCTATTTATTGGGGTATGGCGTCAACTGGGCCCATGTCTCTCTCTGTGGGGTTTGATGGTTTGGCTCCAGCAACAAAAGAAAAGTTGGACCTTGCTGTTGAAGAGATTTTAAGAAAAGCTTATGCCGAGGCGGAGGAGCTTATAAAAGCAAACATCCATTTACTGGATAAGCTTGCTGATGAGTTATTCAAAGCCGAAACGTTGAATGCAGGGCAGGTTTATGAGCTTTTGGGGTTGACTCCGCGTGAAGATTTATCTTTTGTAAAAAAAGAACAGAAGGTTTTATCTGCGGAGCCTAGTTTTGAGCAGCAAGTGCTTGATTCGTAAAAATGATAGTGTTGAGTTATAAAAAATCGTAGTTTGCGCATTGTCGAGTTTGTGATTCTTGTGTAGAATCATTAAATATTTGCTTTATGTAATGATTGATTAATTAAGAAGGGTAGCAAAGATGTCCAGAGTATGTGCGGTGTGCGACAAGCGTCCGCAAGTTGCGTGTAGCGTCAGTAATGCTAACAACAGGACTAAGCGTTGGGTTTTCCCAAATGTTCATGTGATTCGATTTTCGTATCCAAGTTCTGCGTGTGTGCATCGTGGTGCGGTTTGTACAAAATGTATTAAAGCCGGCCTTGTTAAAAAAGTTGTTTAGTTTATTCAATCGAGTTGATTGGAATTATTGAGGGCGTTTGAGAATGGCCAATTTAAAGTCTTCCAAAAAAGATGCTAAAAGAAGTAGGGTAAGTGCTAAGAGAAATGCAGCTTACCAAACATCAGTAAAGACTGTTATGAAGAAGTTTTTTGCTGCTGTTGATGGTGCAGATGCAGCAAAAGCAGCTGAACTTTTACAACAAGCACAGTCTAAAATTGGGCTTGCTTGTAAAAAGGGTGTTGTCAAAAAGAATGCTGCTGCTCGTCGAGTAGGTCGTCTTGCGCGATGCCTTGCTTCAGTGAAAAAGGGGTAGTATTCGATTGAGATGCATCTGAGTTTTGGCTGTCTATGCGAACAGGTTGTTTGGGAGGGGAAAACAAATGTTCAAAGTTGGCAAAACGTTAGTTGTTGTCGAATCGGTAGAAAAAGCTATCAAGTTTTATACTGAACGATTAGGATTTGCTCTTCATGATGTTGTGATTCAACGTGATGGAGAGCTTTTTATTTCTTCGGCGGATGTAAAAAAGGGCAACGTAATTGTTAATTTACGTGCGCCTGCGATCGAAGAACTTGCAGAGTTTGGAATGGTCAAGCGCTGTTCAGGCCGAAGCGCAGGTCTTTTTGTAGAAATGAATAAGGGCGTTTCTAAGTATTTTCAGCGATGTAAGAAAAAGGGCGTTCCTGTCATAACAGATCTTAATAAAAATCATTTGGGCCAGTTATGGTTTGCTGCAAGAGATCCGTTTGGATTAAAGCTTATTTTTATTGAAAAGCTTGTTGGGTCTGTTGCTGTGGATCCATCAGTGTTTAATGCCGCAGGTCTTGGTCTTTCAAGAGAGAGAATTTTATCAATTGATCAACGAAATAAATCATCTATTGAGCCAATGGTTGATGTTCTTAAAGATTTAGGTTTATTAAAGCGAATTTCTCAAAAATTTGTGAGAACTTGGGTGAAGCAGGTTAAGTCTGCTGCTAAAAATAAATAATTGAGCTGTTAAAAATACAAAAGGGCGGGAGTCTGACTCCCGCCCTTTTGTATTTTTGTGAAATTACTCAGCTGCTTCTGTTGCTTGTTCTGCAGGAACAACTTCAGCTGCAGGAACAACTTCAGCCGCAGGAACAAGTTCCGCTGGAGCTTCTTGTTGTGCAACTTCGGCTACAACTTCTGGTTGAGCAACTTCTTCGTTAGCAGAAACGAATGAAACTGCTGAAACAGCAAAAAGCAATGCAAACATTTTTTTCATAAGATACCCCTTATAAATAGAAATACATAAAGTCATGTCCCCCTGGATACTATATCCGAGCTACTGACTGTTTTACAGCAAACACGACTCTTTTTTCTTATTATGAAGGTTTCTAAATGGTTTTTTCGGGAAAAGTGAGAGTGTTAAAAAAAAGCGTGTTTTTTAACAATTGTGCATCCAGGATTGCACTATCTGTAATTTTATCGAGAGAAATGGCCTCGCTTAATGGTATTTTTCCAATCTGAGTTCGCGTAAGTTCATAGAGGGTGGCGCAAGAGTTTTGAGTTTTTGCGATATCATTGGCAAGAGACCGAATGTAAGTTCCTTTGGATGTTGTTGTTTCAAATGTTATAAAAGGCCATGATGAGTGTGTGACTTTAAGTGAGTAGATGGTGCATGTTTTCTTGCGATTTTCTGCTAGTGCAAAAAGAGCGGGATCTTCTGAAGTGGGTTCACTGGCTTTTCTTGCGAGTTTGTAAAGGCGCTCTCCGTTAATTTTTACGCTAGAAAAAATAGGGGGAGTTTGTTCGTATGAGGGCATGAGATTGAGTGCTGCACTATAAAAATCAAATGGAGTTGGATTTTCAAATGACTCCATAATTGTTCCAGTGTGGTCTAATGTGTCTGTTCTTTCGCCAATTTTTGCAACGGCTCGATAACTTTTATTTGACCCGAGTAGGTCGTTGAGTTGTTTTGTTCCTTTTCCAATCCCAATAATCATGAGTCCTTCAGCAAAAGGATCAAGGGTGCCTGCGTGTCCAATTTTAGTTTTTCTGGGCAGAAGTTTTTTTAATCTTCTAATGCAGTCAAAAGATGTAATTCCAACAGGTTTATGTATAAAAAGAAATCCGTTCATAAAAAAAGAGTTAAAGAGCTTTTAAATAAATAAGTGTAAGGCATTTTTTTAAAACTATAAGCTCTTTTTGAGGTCTTTTGAGTGGTTAAAAAAAAATATTATGGTAAGGTTAATAACGTTTTAAAAATATTTGTTTGATAAAATAATTAGGAAAAATATGAGTCAAAGTAAAATAAGTATCTTTTTGGAGTCAGTCTTCTCTTGGCCAGTGCTGTTGTCACTTCTTTTTATGCTGGGTTTTCAGTGGTTTTTTCCATCAAATACCGCAAAAGATGTTATCGCTCCTTTTTTAAATAGAGATGTTGTATGCGAGCCGTTCAAGCGCACAGATGAAGAAAATCAAGTATGGGTTGAAACGCCACTATGCGAGTATGTTTTTTCGCTTGAAGGTGCAATTCTCGTTGATCAGGTATATAAAAAACATTTGGGTAAAGATGGGCAGCCGTTAAAAACAGTCTATGAGCACGGCCAGTTCGAAAAAGATCAAGGGTTGTTTTTGTTGGCGCTTGAGGAAAAAACTCCTCTTAACTATAAACTTGTTTCGCAGAATGACTTGATTTCAGGTGTTGAGCTTGTTTTTTCAACAGAAACAAGCAACAAAGAATGGCGAATTTTTAAAAAATTTCATTTAAGTAATACTTCTTACTCAATTGATCTATCGATTCTTTTTGAGCCTTTAAAAAACGAGGTGCAGCCATTATCTCCAAGGGTCTTTGTTTCAGGGCCGCTTTTGGCAGAGCTTGAAAAGGATAAGGTTGAAGGGGCTGTAATAAGAGGTGATGATCAACGACTTGAAAAAAATGTGTCTGGGAAAAATGAGTTGTTGGCGTATTGGGATGCTCCGCGGATTGTTGCTGTTGAAGATAAGTATTTTATTCATGCGTTGATTGAATATAGCCCTGGATTTGTAAATCGTGCGTTCTTTAAAAGAGTTGCTGGGCTTGGTGAACTTAAGAAAAAAGATGTGACAGGATCTGGATTGGTTGCCATTTTGGAGTGTGCAAAAGTAACAGAAAAAGCTGATGTAAAGTTAAGCTTGTATGTGGGTCCAAAATCAGTTGCGGAGATGGAGAAAGTTGATTCAAAGTTGACATCATTTTTGTCTCTTGGATTTTTCTCTTGGCTGGCAAAATTCTTTTTGTGGTTAATGGAGCTTTTGTATGAGTACGTGGGAAATTATGGATTAGTTATTATTGTCTTAACGGTAATGGTTAAACTTCTTTTCTTACCACTGTTTATTTTTTCCAAGCGAGAAGCATTGAAGGCTTCGATGCTTGAAGCACGTTATTCTTTGGAATTGCAGGCAATTAAGCAAAAATTTAAAGATGATTTTGTTTCGCGAGAGGCTGAGATTTCCAAATTTTATGATGCTCATGGTGTTGCAAGAAATGGAGGGGCTTGGGGTTTGGTTTCAAACTTGATCTTCTTTTTAATCTTTAGCACGTTTTCAGCTATTATGAATAATTCTCTTGCGCTGTACCACGCACCATTTGTGTTGTGGATTAAAAATTTAGGTGCGCCAGATCCGCTTTATATTTTACCATTATTGCTTGTTGCCGGCTTTGTATATCATCAGCGATCGATGAAGTTATTTGGCGCAGGAATGGTTATTATGAAGATTGTGTTGCCGGTAGTTTTCTTTTTTGTTGGTATAAATTTTTCAGCAGGCGTATTGATTTATCTTGCAACAAATTCTTTGCTGATGATTGTTGATGAGCTTTTGGTAAAATATTTATTTCCTGTAGTTATTTAGCGATTGTAATGAGAGATGAATCATCCCCTGCCATCGTTTAAAAAGCTAATTACTCAGTTGCAGAAAATTCCTTATTTGGCGTCAAAACATGCGTATAAATTGGCATCGTATGTTTTGACGAGCAAGGAGTCTGTGGCGGAGGAATTATGTGCAGCTATTTTGGATGCGCGAAAAAATATTGGACGCTGTCTGGTCTGTTCAAATTGGACCGAAAATAAAGATACGTGTCAAATTTGTTTGGATGGCTCTCGAGATAGATCAATCGTGTGTGTTGTTGAGCAATGGTATGACTTGATAGCTATTGAGCGCATTGGGATTTTTCGTGGGGTTTATCATGTGTTGGGTGGGGCTTTGTGTCCGCTTGACGGAATAGGTCCTTCAAGTTTGACGATTGATCATCTACTTAAGCGTTTAGATGGTGAAGTTAAGGAACTAATTTTTGCAACAAATCCAACCCCTGAGGGAGAAGCGACTGCGGGATATATTGCATCTTTGGTTGGGCCCGGAAAAATTTTTATGTCAAAATTTGCAAGTGGCTTACCGACAGGTGCTTCAATTGAATTTATGGATAAGGTTACCATTCATCAGGCGTATGTCGGTCGTCGACCTTATTAATCCTAAGATATAGATAAATTAAACGAATTTTGATACACGTTCTGCTATTGGTAATATGCAGATTATGCGTATTGGAGAGCTTTATGAAGTCATTAGTAGAGTGGTCACGCGGTAATAGAGAGCGATTGTTGCAGGTCATAAAAAAGACCCTGCAAGATCCATTAGCTCCGTGGGCCTTGGTGTTGGTAAATGATTACGAAAATCATAAAGAGCGATTTAGATCTGAAAGTTCCTTTTTTTATTTAACAGGAATTCATGAGCCTGCGATTGCGGTGGTAATATATTCTGATGGGCGCCAGGTTTTATATCGGCCTGCGTATTCGATAGATCGAGAGTCTTGGACTGGTGTTCGTTTTAATCCGGAAGAACTTGGTTTTCCTGAGGTAAAATATCTTGGGGATGCTATTAAAGGATATAGCATTTCAGGTGTTTTTAAGGCTGAAAATTATAAAATTTTAGGGGAAGATCTTGCGCTTTGGCTTAATACAGGAGGATCTTTATTCGTGTTGCATGATGTTTCTGGAGGGCATTATAAAACACAGTCAGAGCTCTTGAGTATGGTTGTTGATACATTTGGAATTTCATATAAAGAAGTTCGAGATGTTTCTCCGTTGTTGCATGAGCTACGAAGAGAAAAGTCTGTTTCTGAAATTGCGTTAATGTATGATGCTGCGCAAGTTACTATTGCTGCTCATAAATTCGTTGCAAAAGCTATAAAATCAGGAGCCTTTGAGTATGAGTTGCGGGCTGGTGTTGAGTCCGTTTTTGCATTGTCTGGGGCTGAGCGGCCAGCATTTCCAACGATTGTTGGCTCGGGACTAAACTCAACAAGGTTGCATTATACTCAGGGTGGTTCTCAATTAATGGATGGTGACTTGGTCGTGATTGACTGTGGCGCTGAGTATCGCATGTATTGTGCAGATGTTACTCGTACATATCCTGTTTCTGGAATGTTTACTCCACGACAAAAAGAAATCTATGAGCTTGTTTTAAGGGTTCAAAAGACTTTGGAGCTGTTAGTAAAGCCTGGAATGTTTTTAAGAAATGCGGATTTTCCGGATCTTTCGCTTCATCATTTGGCTGTTAAAATGTTTAAAGATGCTGGCGTTGAAAAATATTTTACTCATTCAATAGGGCATTATTTGGGTTTGGATGTTCATGACGTTGGAGATTATTCCGTGCCTCTTTGTTCGGGAGATGCTTTTACATTAGAGCCAGGATTGTATTTTCCAGAAGAACGGTTAGGGATTCGAATTGAAGATGATTATGTGCTTGCTGATGATGGACTTATTTGTCTCAGTGAGGATTTGCCAAAAGAAGCAGATGATATCGAAGCCCTTTTGGCTGAAAAAGTGCAGGGTTTTAATTTGACCGAATAAATTGTTTTGATTACCATTATTAAATGCCGACTTTTTAGGAATATTTTTTAGTATATATCTGAAGTAGAATTTTATTGCGCTGTAAAAGTCGCGGCGCACTGTATGTTTTAAGGAATAATTGCATGGATATGAATAAAGCATTTTTTTTGCACAAAGAAGATCGTGCCCCACGTTGGCATGTTTTGAGTGCTAAGGGCAAGGTCTTAGGGAGATTGGCAACAGAGATTGCTGATTTGTTGAGAGGCAAAGGGAAACCAGAATTTACAGCGCATACCGATAGTGGTGATTATGTTGTTGTAACTGACTGTGAAGCTGTTGATCTTACTGGAAATAAATGGGAAGGTAAGACATATTCTCGTTACTCCGGCTATAAGAGCGGCTTGAAGGTTGAGACAGCTCGTCAAGTACTTGCAAAAAGACCAACTGATCTTGTTTATAAGGCTGTGAAGGGAATGTTGCCAAAAAATAAATTGAGCGACCAAGTTCTTTCAAAGCTTCGTGTTTATGTTGGTGGTGAGCACCCTCATATTGCACAAGTTGGTACAAAATAATATTTGTACATATCAAATTAAAAAAGAGGCCCATGTTTTACATGGGCCTCTTTTTATTGGGTAGCTTTTTAATTGAAGAGAGCTAAAACATCTTTAAATGTTAGATAAGCCAGCAATAGTCCAAAGAATACAAGCGAAACAATATTGACACCAATTTTAAAAGTGTTGCTTAACTTTCTTCTGGTGATAGCTTCGATTGTTGTAAATGCGATTTGGCCCCCGTCAAGGGCTCCGAGGGGAAGAACATTAATTGTAGCAAGGCTGATATTGATGATACCAGTAAAAAGGAGCGTCAATTTGATATTTGTGCGAGCTGTTTTAAAGAGTTGTGAAATGATCATTACAGGTCCGCCAATTCCTTTAATTGTCCTTTGTTCAAAAAGTCTTTTGAATGTAGCAAATGAATCACTTATTTGTGTGTAAATAGTAGATACGGCAAGCAAAAAAGCTTGCTTTATTGTTGTTTTTGGCATTTCAGCGTAGGCCATGTTAGATGATAGAACAGCTTGAATAGAAAGCGGAGATGTTGAATTTTCTGGGTTCTCTCGAGATGGATGTATGGAAATGGTTATTTTTTCTGATTTTCTGGTAACAAGAAATGTTATTGGTTCTTCGGTTGCTGAGTTTATTTTGTTTCCAAGATCTGCAGGTGAAAAGCCGGTTTCTATTTCAGAAAAAAGTTTATTGTTGATGCCGACAATAATGTCTCCTGGTTGAAGTCCTGCGCGATCAGAAGCCCCATTTTCTACTACAGAGTTAACGGTAAGGTCCAAAATTTTATTTTTGGGCATTCCAGACGTGAATAATCCTGTGTAGATGATAAGGGCGAAAATAATATTAAAAATGATTCCACCGGAGAGAATGAGCATTTTTTGCCAGTATGGCTTTGAGGTAAACGATTCTGGGCTGGTGTCATTGGCAAGGAGTTGTGATCCTTGTCCAGGTTCTTCAAGACCTCCAATTTCAACAAAGCCGCCAATTGGAAGAAGAGAGAAGCAAAAGTCAGTATCCCACCATTTTTTTTTAAATAAAATTGGTCCTGCTCCGATAGAAAAAGTAGGTGTTTTTACTCCGAATAATTTGCAAAAAATAAAGTGGCCAAATTCGTGTACTGTGATAATCGAAAAAAATGAAATAAGTGAGGTTAGAAGGGGCTGAACGGTATTGAGTAATTTATAAAAAAGTGTGAATTCAAACATGATAAAAAGTCCTTTTTTTTGAGCTTATGTTTTGCTTTTCTCTAATGAGATTAAGCTTTTTTGATTATTGCGTTGCTTGAAAAAAATAATGATCGAGTTAGAATTAAAGTGTTTTCCTAGGGTAAAGAGAATATACCATATTGCTTCCTCTGTGTGCATAGTATGCTGAAAGTGATTTAATGTGAAGATTTCTTTGTGCTTGAGGGGTGTTTTGTATATTTCGTTAGGTGTGTGATTGTATGCCAACAATAAGTCAGTTGTCTCGCAAAGAGCGAGAAGATGTAATTAAAAAAACTAAGTCTCCAGCGCTTAGTGAGTGTCCGCAGCGTCGTGGCGTGTGTACCCGTGTGTATACCGTTACTCCTAAAAAACCAAACTCTGCGTTACGTAAGGTTGCCCGTGTGAAATTGACCACAGGTAGAGAAATTACGGCGTATATTGGTGGTGAAGGCCATAGCTTGCAGGAGCACTCGGTGGTGCTTGTTCGTGGTGGTCGGGTTCCCGATTTGCCAGGGGTAAAGTATCATATTGTGCGTGGTACGCTTGATACAGCCGGAGTAAAGAATAGAAAGCAAGGTCGTTCATTGTATGGAACAAAGAGACCTAAAGCAGGAGCTAAATAATGCCAAGACGTAGATCCGTTGATTTTGTAAGAGAAATTACCCCTGACCTTAGATTTAATTCTGCAACAATTGCAAAATTGATTAATGTTGTTATGGAACGCGGCAAAAAAGATGTTGCTCGCAAAATCGTTTATGATGCTATGGATGTTCTTGTTAAAAAGGCAGGAAGCGAAGAAGCAGCTCATGAAATGTTTGAAAAAGTTTTGATTAACGTAAGCCCAACGGTTGAAGTTAAGTCTCGTCGTGTTGGTGGTAGCGTTTATCAGGTTCCTGATGAAGTTCGACCATCACGTTCTCGTGCATTGGCGTTTCGATGGCTTATCGAGTCTGCAGCAAAGCGCTCAGACAAAACGATGGGCTTGAGACTTGGTGCTGAATTCCTTGAAGCGCTTGAAAATCGTGGTGGAGCTGCGAAAAAGAAGGCGGACGTTCATAGAATGGCGGAAGCTAATCGCGCTTACTCACATTACGCTTGGTAGGGGTGGGTATGAAGAATTCTGATTTAAAAAAATACCGCAATATAGGGATTATGGCGCACATTGACGCAGGTAAAACTACTGTTACTGAGCGTGTCCTTTTTTATACTGGGGTTTCTCATAAGATTGGTGAAGTTCACGAAGGTGCGGCTACCATGGATTTCATGGAGCAAGAGCGTGAGCGTGGAATTACCATTCAATCTGCTGCAACAACCTGTTCATGGGGCGATCATACGATTAACATCATTGATACTCCTGGACACGTTGACTTTACGATTGAAGTTGGTCGTTCTTTAAGGGTTTTGGACGGAGCGGTAGCTGTTTTTTGTGGTGTTGGTCGTGTTCAGCCTCAGTCTGAAACCGTTTGGCATCAAGCAACTCACTACGGCGTTCCTCGAATTGCATTTGTAAATAAACTTGATCGAGTTGGTGGAAACTATTTTTCTGTTGTTGCCGACATGAACTTAAAGTTGCGAGCAAATGCTTTGGCGATGCAAATTCCTTTGGGTGAATCAGAAAACTTTGAAGGTGTAATTGACGTTTTAACTCGTCGTATGGCTTATTTTCCTGCCGTTGATAATGGTTCTATTGTTGAGTGGCGTCCGTTAACAGAAGAGTATGTTGATCAAGTAAACAAGGCGTATGATGCGATTGTTGAGCGCGCATGCGATTTTGATGATGATCTTGCTGCGGCTTATTTGGCTGGGGAAGAAGTTTCAGTTGATGCTGTTAAAAAAGCTCTTCGAGTTGGTGTTCTTCAGCAAAAAGTGACTCCGGTCTTTTGTGGAACAGCCTTTAAAAACAAGGGTGTTCAGCTTCTTCTTGATGCGGTTGTTGATTATTTGCCATCGCCTCTTGATCGTCCAGCGATTAAGGGAACGGTTCCTGATACAGGTGCAGAAACAGATCGCCCATCAGATGTTGACGGTTCATTTGCTGCATTAGCATTTAAAATCACAATCGATCCGTTTATTGGTTCTTTGACTTTTACACGAATTTATTCTGGTTCGCTTGAGTCGGGTTCGTATGTGTTCAATTCTACAACTGGTAAGCGTGAGCGTGTTAGTCGATTGTTGCGATTGCATGCAAATAAGCGAGAAGAAATTAAAGTTGCCTATGCAGGGGACATCGTCGGTGTTGTTGGCTTAAAGGATGTTACAACTGGTGATACGCTGTGTGATGAAAAAAATCCAGTGTTGCTCGAGTCGATCGTTGTTCCGTTAGCTGTTGTGACTGCGGCTGTTGAGCCAAAAACAAAAGCTGATTATGAAAAAATGACGCTTGCGCTTAAAAAGCTTGCACAAGAAGATCCTTCGTTTAAATTCAGTTTTGATCCAGAAACAAATCAAACAATTATTGCAGGTATGGGTGAACTTCACCTTGAGATTAAGGTTGATATTCTTCGCCGAGATCATAAGGTTGAGGTTGTTCAAGGAAAGCCTCAGGTTGCGTACAAAGAAACGATTCGTAAGGCTGTTAAGGCTGAAGGAAAGTTTATTCGTCAATCTGGTGGCCGTGGTCAATATGGTCACGTCATGCTTGAGCTTGAGCCCCTTGAGCGAGGTTCAGGGTTTGTTTTTGAAAGTAAAGTTGTTGGTGGAACAATTCCAAAAGAATATATCCCTGCAATTGAAAAGGGTTTGAAGGAAGCTATTGGCGCTGGGGTTATTGGTGGATATCCAGTCGACGACCTTAAAGCAATAGTGTATGATGGTTCTTATCATGATGTTGACTCTTCTGAGTTGGCCTTCAAAATTGCTGCATCCATGGCGTTGAAAGACGGCATGAATAAGGCAAGTCCTGTAATTTTGGAACCTGTGATGAAGGTTGAAGTTACAACCCCAGAGAATTTTATGGGTGATGTGATGGGAGATCTTTCGTCTCGTCGTGGTCGAGTTATGGGTGCCGATGAGCGTTTTGGTGTTCAAGTTGTTCTTGCTGAAGTTCCTTTGGCAGAAATGTTTGGATATACAACATCATTGCGTTCTATGACGCAAGGGCGTGCAAGTGCAAGCATGGAATTCTGTGAATACAGAGAGGTTCCACAAGCTGTTCAAGACGCAATAGCAAGTAAAAAATCTTAAAAATTGGTATAAATTTCATTTATTGAAAGGGTGATGATGGCAAAGGGAGTATTTAATAGAACGAAACCCCATCTTAACGTGGGAACAATTGGTCACGTTGATCATGGTAAAACTTCGTTGACAGCTGCTATCACGACAGTGTTGGCATCTAAGGGTTTGGCTGAAAAAAGAGCATTTGACAGTATCGATAATGCGCCAGAAGAACGTGAACGTGGTATTACGATCGCTGCTTCGCACGTTGAGTATGAATCAGCAAATCGCCACTATGCGCACGTTGACTGTCCTGGTCACGCTGACTATGTTAAAAACATGATCACCGGTGCGGCTCAGATGGACGGAGCGATTTTGGTTGTTTCCGCTGCAGATGGACCGATGCCTCAAACTCGTGAACATATCTTGCTTGCAAAGCAGGTTGGTGTTCCGGCGATGGTTGTGTTCTTGAACAAAGTAGACATGGTTGATGATGCTGAAATGGTTGACCTTGTTGAAGAAGAAGTTCGTGAATTGTTGAGCAAGTGGGGCTTCCCTGGTGACAAGATTCCATTTATTCGTGGATCTGCAACCAAGGCTCTCGCTGGTGAGCAAAGTGATATTGGTGTTAAGGCAATCGAAAGACTTGTTGAAGCGCTTGATACTTACATTCCAATTCCAGCTCGTCCAACAGAAAAGCCTTTCTTGATGCCGGTTGAAGACGTTTTCTCTATTCCTGGTCGTGGAACAGTTGTTACTGGCCGTGTGGAGTCCGGTATTCTTAAGCTTGGTGCTGAAGTTGAAATCGTTGGTTTTGTTGATACTAAAAAAACAACAGTTACCGGGATTGAGATGTTTAACAAGGAAATGAATGAATCTATTCCTGGTGATAACATTGGTGCGCTTCTTCGTGGTATCAAAAAAGATGAAGTTGAGCGTGGACAAGTTCTTGCTGCGCCTGGTTCGATCAAGGCTCATAAAAAGTTTGAAGCACAAATTTTTGTTCTTTCCAAAGAAGAAGGTGGTCGTCACAGTCCATTCTTCTCAGGATACCGTCCTCAGTTTTATTTCAGAACAACTGACGTTACAGGGATTATTACCTTGCCTGCTGGCCGTGAAATGGTCATGCCTGGGGATAACCTTATTGTAACAGTTGAACTTGTAAGTTCAGTTGCCATGGAAGCAGAATTGAAGTTCGCTATTCGTGAGGGTGGAAGAACAATCGGTGCTGGTGTTGTTGGTAAAATTATTTCATAACTGCTGAGGTTGTAGAGCTATATGAAAAAACAAAAAATTCGGCTCACCCTCAAGTCATACGACCATCAATTACTTGATGGTGCTGTAAAGCAGATCGTTATGACAGTGAAACGAACGGGTTCTAAGGTTTTAGGCCCCGTTCCTCTTCCAAAGAAGCGACAGGTTTTCACGGTGTTGCGTTCGCCGCATATTGATAAAAAGTCGCGAGAGCAGTTCGAGTTAGTAACTCATAAGCGTGTCGTTGATATCGTTTCTCCTGCAGAGCAAACGATGGACGCTTTGATGAAGCTCAACCTCTCTGCTGGTGTAGATGTTGAAATTCGATAAGGGTAGTCCCAGGTCATGCTAAAAGCTGTATTAGGTACAAAAGTTGGAATGACGCAACTGTTTGATGAAAACAGGCGCGTTGTTCCAGTGACCGCTATTTCCACGGGTTCGTGGTTTGTGACACAGGTAAAAAAAGGTTCTTCTGACGGCTATAGTGCTGTTCAAGTTGGCTTACCTCGTGAGCGGTATCGTTCGTTGGAGTTTTCTCCAGAGTGGTTAAAGAATAAGAAAAAATTCTTTTTATTTGTTAGAGAAGTTTCTATTGCTTCCTTGAATGAACAAGATTATCAAGTTGGTCGAGCTGTAAGTTTGGCTGATATTGCGATTTCCGTTGGAGATCTTGTTGATGTTCAGGGAACAAGTATCGGAAGAGGATTTGCGGGTGGTATCAAGCGCCATGGATTTGCTGGTGGACCAGCGTCTCACGGTTCTTGTTTTCACAGAATTCCCGGTGCTGTTGGACATAGAAGAACTCATGGTGAGGTTGATAAGGGAAAAAGACTTCCTGGTCACCTTGGTGCTGAACATGTGACCGTTCGCAACTTAAAAGTTGTGAAGGTTGATGTTGAGCTTGGAGTTATCTTTGTTTGTGGTGCTGTTCCTGGAAAAAGTGGTTTTTTGGTAACGGTTTCAAAGCGAGGGTAGTGCTGTGAGTATGATTCAAGTATTTGATAAAAACGGTGCAGTGCTCGAGGGTTTAAGTATTTTCTCTTCTGTGAGTAACAGTGTTCCAAGTTTGGCTCTTTTTAGTCAGGCAATTCGTGTTTTAAGACAGAATTGGAGACAGGGAACTGTTGCTTGTAAGACTCGTGGAGAACTTGCATTTTCTAACAAAAAGCCATGGAGACAAAAGGGAACTGGTCGTGCGCGTGTTTCTTCCATTCGGTCTCCTTTGTGGAGAAAGGGTGGGGTTATTTTTGGGCCTCAACCACGTACTCGTAAATTGTTTATTGGAAAAGAGCAAAAAAGACTTGTATTGCAAGATTTAATGAATGAAGTCATTTTGTCTGGTCGTGCTGTTTGTTTTGATTTTGATTTTGATCAAGATAAGCCTTCCACAAAGATGGCTGCGCAGGCATTAAAGGCGGCTCAAATGCAGAATGAAAAAGTAGTGGTGCTCGCATCATTGCATGATTTTGCACTAAGAGCGTCTTTTGGAAACATTCATAATGTTTCGATAACGTCGTTTGATGCAGCTAATGCGTTTGCATTTTCTTACGCTTCTCGGTTGGTTTTCATGAAGAAAGATGTTGAATTGTTTAAGAAAATGGTGGAACGATGGAGTTAAATTCTTACGGAGTTATTAGAAAATTAGTAATGACTCCAAAAACGTGGAAAAACTTTCAAAAGCTTCGCAAATTGACTTTTGAAGTTGAGCGTTGTGTTAATAAAGTTGAAGTTAAGCAAGCTATAGAAAAAATCTGGGATGTTAAGGTTGATAAAGTTAACATAATTAATATGCCAGATTCATCAGGTGTTTTTGCTCGTCGTAGATATGTAAAACCTGGCGTGAAGCGTGCAATTGTTACTCTTCGCGAAGGACATTCAATTAATTTGCCTGGTGAGGCAATGCAATCAGCGGCAGCTTTTGATTCACAAGATGTTGTTGAGCGTGAGGGGTAGATAATGGCTATTATTGCAAGAAAACCAAGAAATGCTTCCTTGCGTACTCAAACGTTTGTAAAGGTTGCAGATTTAACAAAAAAAGCTCCAGAAAAGAAGCTTTTAGCAAAGCTTCCTCATTCTGGTGGACGTAATTCTTATGGAAGAATCACTGTTCGTTGGCGTGGTGGTGGCGTTAAACGTCAATATCGTATTGTTGATTTTGATAGAATGTACAAAAACATTCCAGGTAAAGTTGTAGCGATTGAATATGACCCAAACCGTAATCTTCCTATTGCGCTTATCTCATATGCTAATGGTGCGAAAACCTATCAAATTAGGCCAGAGGGTTTGACTGTTGGCGGTTCGATTATCGCAAGTCAAAATGCCGATGCTAATGTTGGAAATAGTCTTCCGTTGAGCTCTATTCCAACAGGTTTCTTTGTTCATAACGTAGAATCCTTTCCTGGTCAGGGCGGTAAGTTTGCTCGAAGTGCAGGAACGGCTGTTCAGTTGGTAGCAAAAGAAGATGGTAGAGCTGTCTTAAAGATGCCATCAGGTGAATTGCGTTATGTTGATGAACGATGTTGGGCTACTATTGGTACTTTATCAAATGCCGAATTTAGAAACATGGTAATTGGTAAGGCCGGTAGAATGAGACATCTTGGCTTTAAGCCGTCTGTTCGAGGAATGGCGATGAACCCTGTTGATCACCCGCATGGTGGTGGTGAGGGACGATCAAAATCCGGACAGCATCCAACGACCCCATGGGGTAAGTCGTGTAAGGGTGCTAGAACGCGTACTCGTAAGAGTTCGTTTCTTATTCGAAGAAGACGTCCGTAAGTTGTGGTTTTGGATACTATTAAGGTTTTATGAGGACGTAGAATGGCAAGGTCTATAAAAAAAGGTCCTTTCGTTGCAGAAAGTCTCCTGAAAAAAGTTCAAGTGGCTCGTGATACAAATTCACGATTGCCCTTGAAGACATGGAGTCGGGCAAGTGTTATTATTCCAGATTTTGTTGGACAAACATTTGCAGTGCACGATGGACGAAAATTTGTTTCAGTTTTTGTTACTGAAAATATGGTCGGGCATCGTTTGGGTGAGTTTGTTTTGACTCGTACATTCAGAATGCACAGTGGTCAGCGTCAAGCAGCTGCTGCTAAGAAATAAGGGTAAGATCAAATGAGTCAAAATGTTGCAGTTGTATCTGCTGCACGTAGTAATGGCGTAAGAATGTCGCCTTACAAGTTGAGATTGTATGCAGATGTTATTAGGGGAAAATCTGTAGAACAAGCTCTTGCGTGGTTGAATACGGTTGGGTGTAATCGATCTGTTCCGTTGATCAAGGTAATCATTTCCGCGTATGCGAATGCTAAGCATAAAGGGACCATCGCACAAGAATCTTCTCGCGATGTTTTTTTGCATAGAATTTGTGTTAACGAAGATGGTTTTTTTCGCTATGTTAAACCTGGAGCGCGTGGACGCGGATGTCCTCAACGTAAGCGTTCAAGTCGCATAGAAGTTATTTTGGGAGTTAAGGATGTTTTGCATCGCAAAGCGTCTGAATCCCAGTCTGTTGATTAATAAGAGGTGTTACGGTGGGTCAAAAGGTTCATCCTTTAGGATTTAGACTTGGTATTTACAAAGACTGGAATGCTCGATGGTTCGCAAAGCGTTCGTATTGGAAAGAGCTTTGGGAAGATTTACAGATTCGTAAGTATTTAGATGATAATTTAAATAGTGTCGATATTGCTCGAGTTGAAATTGAAAAAGCTGGTCAGGACGCTAGAGTTGTTTTGCATTCTTCTCGTCCAGGACAGTTAATTGGAAAAAAAGGATTGGGAATTGAGCAGCTCAAGGAAAGTCTTCACAAGAGATTTGGTAGAGTTGTGAATGTTTCTGTTCAAGAGGTTAAAGAGCCTGAAACTAATGCTATGTTGGTAGCAAAAAGCATTGCCGATCAAATTGAGCGTCGAGTTAGTTATAAGCGCTTGATGAAGAAAGCTGGTTTTGCTGCTATGAGAGCTGGAGCAAAGGGAATTAAGATTCGTTGCGCTGGTAAGCTTGGCGGTGCAGAAATTGCACGTGACGAGTGGCTTAGGTTAGGTTCGATCCCCCTTCACACATTAAGAGCAGATATCGATTATGCTCTTGCTGAGGCTAAAACAACCTCAGGTATTATTGGTGTTAAGGTGTGGATTTGCAAGGGTGAATTGTAGTTCTGAAGGGGGTATTCGTCAATGTTGATGCCCAAAAAAACAAAATTTCGAAAAGTTCACCGTGGAAATATGGGCGGTTGGTCGAAGGGTGCTCGAGAAGTAGCCTTCGGAGAATTTGGTTTGGTGGCGCTGGAGCCTGCATGGGTTACAGCTCGTCAAATCGAGGCAATTCGAATCACGATTAGTCGAAAATTAAAAAAAGTTGGGGAGTTCTTTTTTAGAATTTTTCCAGACAAGCCAGTTTCTAAAAAAGCTGCTGAAACTCGTATGGGTGGTGGTAAAGGATCACCTGAATTTTGGGTTTCGGTTGTTCGTAGAGGTCGGGTGCTTGTTGAGGTTTCTGGAGTTGATAAAGCAACCGCTAAGGCTATTCTTCAGCAGGCTGCGTATAAATTGCCAATGGCAGTTCGATTCGTAGAAAAAGGCAGTGAAGCTGCTATTCAATATCCGGATTAGGTGTTAGTATGATTAAAGACATTAAAAGTTTGCGTGAGCTTAGCGCTCAAGAGCTGCATGATGAATTGGCAGTGCTACGTAAGGGGCAGTTGGATTTGCGTCTAAACAGATCCACAAATCAGTTGCGTGATACATCTATGTTCAGAAAAATCAAAGCTCAGATTGCTCGGATTCTCACGTTTCTGAATGAACGAAATAAAGCAATTTAATTGCGTGGGAGATGTAATGAGTTTACAAAAAAAAGGTAACACAGAAGTTATCAAGCGATCTCTTGAAGGCGTTGTTGTTTCTGACAAGATGCAAAAAACAATTGTTGTCAGTGTTCAAAGAGCCTTTCAACACCCTCGTCTTGGTAAAATTATGCGTTGCAGCAAGAAATATAAAGCTCATGATGAGCAAGGTCTTGCTAAGATGGGTGATTTTGTTGAGATTACGGAAACAGCTCCGTTGTCAAAAACAAAACATATGACCCTTTCGCGCATTTTGAAAGCTAAGGGGGATTAAGTATGGTACGCAAAGAGACTAAGCTTATTATTGCTGATAATTCTGGCGCAAAAGAAGCTAAGATTATCCACATTGTTGGAAGTACCGGTAAGGATGTTGCTCGTGTTGGTGATCTTGTTAAAATTGCTGTAAAAAAAGCAATTCCAGGTGGGAACGTCAAAAAGGGTACTGTTCAAACGGCTGTTATTGTTAGAACGTGTAAAGAAATTCGTCGTGAAGATGCAAGCTATATTCGTTTTGATGATAATGCTGCGGTTATCGTTGATAAAGATAAGCAACCGGTTGGATCGCGAATCTTTGGTCCGATTGCTCGTGAGTTGAGAGTTCGTGGCTTTAGCAAGATTATTTCGCTTGCTCCAGAGGTTTTGTAGAGGCGAGTATGATTGCAAGATTAAAGAAAAATGATGTTGTTGTTGTGATTTCAGGCAAGAATAAGGGCCAACAAGGACCAATTATCGAGATTGATACAAAAAAAGATCTTGTAAAGGTTCGTGGGGTTGCAATTAAAACTTGTCACCGTAAGGCGAAGTCAAACAAAGAAGTTGGTAAAATTGTACAAGAAGAATCATACATGCCGGCATGCAAAGTTATGCCGTTGTGTCCTGAAACGAAGAAGGCTTGCCGTGTGCGAGTTCAACTTAACGATCAGGGCGAGAGGGTTCGAATGAGCCATCGCGCACAGATTGAACTGTAAGTGCGGATGAATTGAAAATGAAAACAACTAGATTTGAAGAAATGTATAAGTCGACCATTAAAGGTCAACTGCAAAAGGAACTTGGCATTAAAAATGTAATGCAAATTCCTAAAATTTCAAAAATTGTTTTAAATATCGGTGTTAAAGATGCCGTGAAAGACAGTAAGATGCTGCAGGGAGTCAAAGACGTTTTAACGTTGATTGCCGGGCAAAACGCTGTCAAAACAATAGCGCATAAATCTATTGCAGGATTTAAGTTGCGTGAAGGTGTTGCAATTGGTGTTAAGGTTACATTGAGAAAGCATAAGATGTATGATTTTCTTGATAAACTAATCAATATTGCATTGCCAGGGGTTCGTGATTTTCAGGGTGTGAGTGCAGGCTTTGATGGGTCTGGTAACTTCAATCTTGGGATTACGGATTGGTTAATTTTTCCAGAAGTTGATTACGATAAAGTCGATCAATCTCGAGGTCTTAATATTACGATTTGTACGACAGCTCAAGCTGACCGTGAAGCATATGCGCTTATGAAAGCGTTTAATATGCCATTCAAAGAAGGTCGCGCTGGTCGTTTAAAGGGATAGTCAATGGCACGTAAAGCACTTATTGAAAAATCAAAAAAAACTCCTAAGTTTTCTACAAGAAAGCGTAATCGTTGTTTGCTTTCAGGTAGACCACGTGGGTTTTTGAGAAAATTCGGATTGGGTCGGTTGTTCTTCAGAAAGCTCGCACTTGAAGGCATGTTACCGGGTGTTAAAAAGGCGAGTTGGTAGGTTATAAAACTACGAGAGGACAACACAGTGGATGTAGTTGGTAATTTTTTGACTGTTCTTCGTAATGCCGTGATGGTATACAAGCGAACAGCAGTTGTGCCGTATTCTAAATTAAAGGCCGAGATTGCTCGTGTCTTAAAAGAAGAAGGCTTTATTAAAGATTTTAAGCGAGAAGTAACAGGTACAGCTCAGGATAATTTAGTTATTTGGTTTCAATATGTGGATGGTGAATCTGCTATTCATGAAATCAAAAGAATGAGTACTCCGGGATGTCGTTCTTATATGCGTGTTTCCGAGGTTCGACCATTATTGGGCGGTCTTGGTCTTGCGATTCTTTCAACAAATCGGGGAGTTGTTTCCGATCGCGTTGCTCGGCGTGAAAACGTTGGCGGCGAAGTAATTTGTCACGTTTGGTAGGAGTATTCTTATGTCAAAAATAGGAAGAAAGCCGATAATTGTTTCTTCGGCAAAAGTAGAAGTGACAGGTAATGTTGTTACGGTAAAAGGCGCAAAGGCTACCGTTAGTCATGAGCTTCCGCAAGGATTTTCTCTTACTATTAACGGTAATTCGCTTTTGTTGAATGTCGCAGATAGGAATGATCGAGAGGTCAAGACTTTGTGGGGTCTTCATAGAGCTCTTCTTGCGAACAAAATTAAAGGCGTAGAGTCTGGCTTTGAGCAAAAAGTAAAAATTGTTGGTCTTGGTTTTAAGGCTATGGCAACTGGTCGTCAAATGACATTTTCTCTTGGATATAGCCATAAGATGGAATATGAACTGCCTGCGAGCATTGCTGTAGAAATTGATAAAACGGGTCAGTTGTTAACTTTCAAGGGCACAGATAAAGAGTTGCTTGGTAAAGTTTGTGACACTGTTCGTTCCTTCAGAAAGCCTGAACCATATAAGGGAACAGGTATTATGCTTGAGGGTGAGGTAATCATTCGTAAAGCTGGTAAAACTAAAGCATAACGTAAGTAGGTAGGAAATTTTAAAAAATGAGTATTCAAAGAAAAGTTGCATTGCGACGAGTTCGACGAGCTTTTAGGGTTCGTAATTCTTTGCGTGGATCACATCCTCGGGTTTCTGTCTTTAAAAGCAATAGACATATTTCAGCCCAGGTGATTAATGATGCTGATGGAAAAACAATCGTATCGTTTTCATCTGTTGCGTTGAAGTCTTCATGTGCAAATAAAGATATTGCTAAGCAAGTTGGTCTTGAGTTGGGCAAATTGGCTCTCCAGGCTTCAGTTAGTAAGGTTTGTTTTGATAGAGGAAGTAACCTTTATCATGGACGAGTGCAGGCGCTTGCTGATGGTTTGCGTGAGAGCGGTTTAGTATTTTAAAGTGACAGACGGTAAGGCAAAAAACGTGGAAATTAAAAGAGAAGAAAAACATCAAGATGTTGTTCACGCAAAAGCTGGTAAGGCTGCGGCCCCAGAGTTTGTTGAAACAGTTATTGAAGTACGGCGTGTGGCTAAGGTCGTGACCGGTGGTCGCAGATTGACCTTTTCAGCGCTTGTTGTTGTTGGTGACGGTAAAGGTCGTGTAGGTCTTGCTTCCAGTAAAAGTAGAGAATTTGCATCAGCGGTTTCAAAAGCTGCTAAGCGAGCTAAAAAGGAAATGTTTGAAATTCCTTTTTACAATTCGACTATTCCTTTTCAGGTTACTGCTCGTCATGGAGCAAGCACTGTTTTGTTGCGCTCTGCCTCTAAAGGTACGGGTTTAATTGCAGGTGGTGCTGTAAGATCGTTGCTTCAAGCTGTTGGCGTGAAAGACGTTTTGGGTAAAATTTTGGGTGCATCAAACAAGCACAATGTTGCAAAAGCAACAGTTATTGCACTACAAAAGTTGCGTTCTGCACATCACATTGCGCGGCTTCGTGGAAAAAAATTGAGTGACTTAGTGGAGAAGACAAATGTTGTTGAAGCTCAGTAATCTTAAACAGTTAGTAGAAAAACGTAAACGCGTCGGTCGTGGCGGTAAACGTGGTGGTGTGTCTGGCCGAGGAAGTGAAGGACAAAAGTCTAGAACAGGTTCGCATTCAGAGATTAGACCTTCTTTTGAAGGCGGACAAATGCCACTTTTGCGTCGTATTCCGAAGCGTGGTTTCAAAAATAGATTCAAAACAGAATTCGCGTTGGTGAGTTTGGATGTTCTTGAAAATAGTTTTGAGGCAGGACAAGTCGTTGACGTTGCAGCATTGAGAGAACGTGGATTAGT
Organism: Candidatus Dependentiae bacterium; assembly: GCA_016871815.1. Taxonomy (NCBI): domain Bacteria; species Candidatus Babelota bacterium. The sequence continues at coordinate 91,447 of VHBT01000001.1, read as the reverse complement.
AAAGCGTCGTCGTGCGTTGGTTAAAGTTTTGTGTAATGGCGAATTAAACAAAAAACTAAGTGTACATGTCCATGCTATTTCTGAAGCAGCTCGTGTTGCTATTCAGAAGGCTGGTGGTGAGGTCGTTTTACTCGGGGAGTAAGTAGATGTTGGCCTTGTTGAGCAACTTTAAGAATGTATTTTTACAAAGTGATTTGCGACGTAAACTTTTTTTTACGTTGTGGGTCTTGGGCGTGTATCGTTTAGGCGTGCACATTCCCCTTCCTGGTATTGACACTAATATGTTGGCTGGTTTTTTAAATTCCGAGTCCTTTGGATCTGGTTTTTTTAAGTACTTTGATTTACTTTCCGGTGGCGCTCTTAAGAAGGTTGCTATTTTTGCTCTTGGTGTGGGTCCGTATATTCAAGCATCTATTTTTATGCAGGTTCTTGGGTTGATCGTACCTTCACTTGAGGCCCTTTCAAAAGAAGGGGAATCTGGTCGAAGAATTCTTAATGGTTATACACGTAACTTGTCTGTGGCAATTGCTATTGTGCAAAGTTTTATTTATGTAACATCTTTGGAATATATGGCACCTGGTATTGTAATGTTTCCTGGATGGAAATTTAAATTATTGGGCACAATAATATTGTCTGCTGGCTCTGTGTTTGTCATGTGGCTTGGTGAGCAAATTCTTCAACGAGGAATCGGCCAAGGTTCATCAATGATTATTTTTGCAGGGATTGTTGCAGGATTGCCTGAAGGAATTTTTAAGATTTATTCATCAATTTCTTCTGGTAATCTTGATTGGGGTATTGCAGCGTTAATTGTTGGTTTTTTGTTATCGCTTGTATGTGTAATTGTCTTCATTGAGCGAGGAGAACGAAGAGTTAATGTTCAGTATGCTAAACGAGTAATTGGGCAAAAAATATACGGCGGCATTAGTCGACATATTCCGTTTAAAATTAATCCAGCGGGCGTTGTTCCGGTTATTTTTACGAGTGCGTTACTTGGGATGCCTGTTTATTTATTAAAAAAGCTTCTTTCGTTTGAATGGCTCTCAGCATTGTCTTTTATTGGCGATTGGCTTGATTATGGATCACCGATTTATACTTTATTAACGGTGCTTTTTATAATCTTCTTTTCGTTTGTTTACACATCGATCATTATGGATCCAAATGAACTGGCAGATAATCTTAGAAAATCTGGTGGTTTTGTTTCGGCATTACGTCCAGGAAGACAAACAGCAGAGTTTTTTGAGGCTCTGTTGTTACGTATTGGTTTGCCTGGGGCATTCTATCTGGCAACGCTTGCAGTCTTTCCAGATTTATTGTTGAAGTTTTTATCTTCACCAATCATGTTTTCCGGAACTTCTTTGTTGATTGCTGTGGGTACTGGTTTAGAGACATCTAATCAATTAGATACGGCATTATTAGACAAAAAATACGAAGGTTTTTTGTCGGTAGGGAAGGCTCGAAAAAAATATGATTGATAATGCAGCTGGTAGTACTGATCAATTGAAGGTAGTTTATTCATTCTTTGGGCCGCCAGGAACCGGTAAGGGGACGGTGGCCCGAGAAGCAGTTCGCACTCTTGGGTTTTCTATGGTTTCAACAGGGGAAATGCTTCGTGCGGAAGTTGCGAGTGGAAGTGACCTTGGTCTTTTTATACAGCAAACCGTTTCTCGTGGTGGCCTTGTTTCTGATGATATTGTCGCAAAAATAGTTTTTAATGCTCTATCAAATTCCGTTGGAAGTGTTTTTATTTTAGATGGATACCCTAGAAATGAATCCCAGGCGGAAGATTTTTTGAATGAATTTTCAAAAAAATTTCCATCGGTTGTTTTTAAGGTTGTTTATTTTAGTTTGTCTTCTGATGAAATTCGTAGACGACTGTCTGCAAGATTGATATGTCAAAATAAGCGTTGCCAGCAGACTTATTCACAATTAATTCATCACTTAAGGCGAGAAGGTTTTTGTGATGCTTGTGATTCTGCCTTGATGCGTCGATCTGATGATGCTGGAGATATTGTTCTTGAGCGATTAGGTGAATATGAAAAGCATGCCAATGGCGTTTTAGATGTTTATCTGCGGCGTGGTGTTGAAATTTGTGAGCTTGATTTGTTTGGCAAAAGTGAATCTGCGGTATTTAGTCAATTTGTTTCACAGTGTGGGATTTAAGATCTGTGAATAGAGTTTTACTTAAAAATGCGGTTGCTTTTGATAAAATGAGGATAGCTGGAAAGCTTCTTGGAAAAATTGTAGCAACGCTTGAAGATAAGATAGTTCCTGGGATTTCGTCAGCCGATTTGGATGCGATTGTTGAACAAGAAATTCGTCGAGCTGGACTGGTTCCTGCGTGTATTGGGTATCATGGGTATCGCCATGCAACTTGTATTTCTGTGAATGATGTGGTTATTCATGGTGTTCCGAGTAAAAGAGTCGTTTTTAAACAAGGTGATTGCGTTAAGGTAGACGTTGTTGCTTCTTATCAAGGCTATTGTGTCGATATGGCGCGTACTTTTTTTGTTGGATCAGTTTCTGATCATATAAAAAAAATGAAAGAAACAGCACAATGTGCACTTGATGAAGCTATTGGAATGATAAAACCAGGAATTCGAATTGGAACAATTGCAGCAAGAATTCAAAAAATTGTTGAAGAACAGGGTTTTGGAGTTGTGCGAGCATTTGCTGGTCATGGGATTGGTAGGAATATTCATGAAGGGCCAGAAGTTCCAAATTTTGGAAAAGAGGGTACTGGTGATGAACTTATGGTTGGAATGGCACTTGCTATTGAGCCTATGATTACTCAGTTTTCTCATGAGGTATTTGTTGATTCTGATGGCTGGAGCGTTAAAACGGTTGACCATGGGATTGCTGTGCATGTTGAAGATACGGTTATTTTAACTGATAGTGGTGTGGAAATTTTGACGCGATGCGTAGAGCATGATAATTTTGGATGAGTATGAAAACGAAAAAAGATGCTATTGTTATTGATGGAGTAGTCGACAAGGTCTTACCGAATACTATTTTTAGTGTTATCCTCGAAGGAGGTCATACGGTAACTGCACATATATCTGGAAAAATGAAGATAAATTATGTGCGCTTGTTGCCGGGAGATCGTGTCGCGGTTGAGTTGTCTCCGTACGATTTGACAAAAGGCAGAATTATAGTGCGGTATCGCGTATAACAGTCTGTTTTCGATTTTTAATGAAAGTTTGTTGAAGTGGGAGTGGTATGAAAGTTCGTACGTCGGTTGGAAAAATGTGCTCAGGTTGCAAAATTATTCGCAGAGCTGGGGTTGTAAGAGTTTTATGCAGCAAAACTCCTCGTCATAAGCAAAGACAAGGTTAAGTTGCCTGATTAGAAAGTTTAGAAGGAAACAAAAATGGCACGTATAGAAGGTGTGTATCTTCCAAGTGAAAAACGTATTGAGTACGGTTTGACTTATATTTATGGTATTGGTCTTTTTAGTTCTCGTCGGATTTTATCTGCTATTAGCTTAAATCCGGACACCCGGGTAAAAGATTTAACGCCTGAAAACATTGCGGCGATTCAAAAAGAAATAACATCAGGATTTAAAGTCGAAGGTGATTTGCGTAAGGAAGTTGCTTTGAATATTAAGCGCCTACAGGAAATTCAAGCTTACCGTGGCATTCGTCATAAGCGTGGTTTGCCTGTTCGTGGTCAGCGTACAAAAACAAATGCGCGTACGCGTAAAGGGCCTCGTAAGGCAAATAGTGTAATTGCGAATAAAAAAATAGCTAAAAAGTAGTAAATAAAGGTTTGTGAGGTTTTTTTATGGCGTATAAAAAAGGCAAAAAGCGCGTATTGAAAAATGTTGAGTCCGTGATTGCTCACGTTCAAGCATCATTTAATAACACGCTTGTTTCCGTAACAACAATGACTGGTGATGTTATTGTGCGTGGTAGTTCAGGTCAGTTGGGTTTCAAAGGTGCTCGAAAAGGGACTCCTTTTGCAGCAACTCAAATTGGTACAAATATTGCGCGTGATCTTTTGGCATTAGGTGTTCGATTCATGGAAGTTAATCTTCAAGGTCCGGGCCAAGGTCGAGATTCTGTTGTTAGAGCTTTTCAGTCGTCTGGTTTGAATATTTCGGTTCTTCGAGACGTAACTCCTCTTCCTCATAATGGTGGTAGAGCTCCTAAAAAGCGACGTGTGTAAAAGTTAATGGTGTTTTTTAAAATTGAAGTGAAGGGGTGCTAAGTATATGGCAGCAGGAACCACCGGAGCTGGCTTGAAACGAAGCGGTTCTGAGAAAAAAAATATTCGTAGCGCTGAAGATGTCGCAGGAACAAGAGAATCTACTTCTCGTGTGAATAAACGAACTTCTGCGTATGGTCGTCAGTTGGCTGAAAAGAATTTCTTAAAAGATCAATACGGTCTTGGCGAAGCTCAATTTAAGCGTTTTTATAAAAATGCGCAGCGTCAACGTACCGGTACAGGTGAATCATTATTAGTCTTGTTGGAACGTCGACTTGATAATGTTGTTTATTCGTTAAAGCTTGCAACAACACGTACTCAAGCGCGTCAAATGATTGTGCACCGACATGTTTTAGTAAATGGTAAAATTGTTACATCGCCATCGTATTTGATGAGTGTTGATGATGTTGTTTCTTTTAAACAAGCAACGTTAGAGCGTGAATCGTTTGTTGTTAATGCTATTGATAAGCGTTTAAATATTGGAATTAAGGTTCCAGAATGGTTGGAATTGCGAAAAAAAGACCGCTCAGGTGTTGTTCTTCGTCTTCCAGAGCGATCAGATATTAATGCAGACATTCAAGAGCACTTGATTGTTGAGTTGTATTCTAAATAAGTAATGGGTGAGAGTTATGTCGCTAAAAAATAAATATCAACCATTGATTATTCCTACAGCTCATTGGAATCTTGCAACGGTATCCGAATCATATGGGGAACTTGTTGTAGAGCCACTAGAAACAGGTTTTGGAATGACCCTTGGAAATGCTCTTCGACGTGTTATGTTATCTGCCGTGGAAGGAGCTGCTGTTACAGCGGTTGTCATTAAAGGTGTTAATAACGAATTTTCTACACTTAAGGGTGTGGTTGAGGATGTTTTGCAACTTATTTTGAACATTAAGGGAATAGTAATAAAAAACAACACCGGACTTCCTGGTTCCTTAAAACTCAAAGTAAAGGGCTCTCGCGTTGTTACGGTTGCCGATATTGTTCCCAGTGAAAATTTAGAATTAATTAACAAAGATCATGTCATTGCTCACTTGGGTGAAGATGGAGATCTTGAAATTGATTTTAAAGTAGAAAATGGTCGTGGCTATTTACCTGCTCAGTGGGAGCGTGGTGTTTCGTTACGAGCTGATGGTATGATTTTTGTTGATGCGATGTTTTCTCCTGTGCGACGAGTTGAGTTTAATATTTCAAAAACTCGTGTTGGGCAGGATATTGATTACGACAAATTAACTCTTGGAATCTATACAAACGGAACGATTTCTCCGCAGGATGTTGTTAACTATGGAGCTTCTGTTCTTCGTTCACAGTTAGAGTTCTTCTTGGATGCGGGTGAAATTCCATTTAATGAAATTTCAACTGTTTTAGTTGATGGAAAACCATCTGTGGATCTTGCTGTTGAAGAAAAGAAAAGTCCGACAGGTCTTCCAGTTGATTTATTCTTGAAGCCTATCGAAGAGCTTGAGTTTTCAGTTCGTGCACACAATTGCTTGGCTGGCGCTGGAATTAATCGTGTTATTGATTTAGTAAATTTGACAGAAGATGAAGTTCTTAAAATTAAAAACTTTGGCAGAAAATCGCTTCGCGAAGTAAAAGAAATTTTAAGTGCGTTTAATCTTAGATTTGGTATGAATATAAAAGAGCTTGATCTTAAAAAAGCTCTGAAAGAGCAAGAGGGATCATCCTTATGATGCATCAGTGTGATAGAAAAAAATTAAATATAAAACAAGGTCACCGCAAGGCGCTTTTGAGAAACCAGGCTATTAGCTTGATTCTTCATGGGCATATTCAATCGACAACAACTCACATAAAAGTCTTGCGTAGTTATGTAGAAAAAATTGTTACCTTAGCGCGAGCTGGTGATAATTTTAATACGATCAGACGTATTTCTCAGGAATTGCCTTACGACAAAGAAGCTGTTTATAAGCTTATTCGTGAAATTGCTCCTAAGTATGTACAGCGTCCAGGTGGTTATTTGAGAATTTATAATCTTGGTCGTCGCCCAAGTGACACTGCTCCTATTTCTCGTATTGAGTGGGTGTAGGTCTTTCTGACTTTCCTTGACAGGGTTGTTAGATAATTTTTTGATCATATTGCTATAGCTTTGCGCTCTTGGTAATTTTCTTTTGTGATGATTTTGGATCATAAAAGTTGTGGTAAATATGAAGGTCAAAAATTATTTAACAACCCTGTTTTTTATTGTGGGTCTTTCTGCCTTGTCTGCTAATGGGGTCGTAGTTGAAAATTCTTTTGTAGAACGTTGTTTAGTTGCTTTAAGTAATCAAGAGCTACAATCGGTATTTAGTTCTTATTGTAAAAATATCCCAAGTAAAAATTTTTCTATTTTCGCAATACCCTCTCAAAATATGTGTTTGTTGATAGACACTCTTTTCATGGGAGATATTTCTCGAGAGCAGCGATATCAGTCAAATGAAGTTGTTGCGGTTGTGCCAGCTCTTTCTGCATATCATCTTGCCATGATGAATGCTGAGGGTTATTTTCAGGTTCCTCGCCCTGGTGCGGTTGTTCCTCCAGCATTGATTGTTACAGAGCAGCCAACTTCATCAGAGGAATTAGCTCTTTTGGTTCAACCTAATAGCCAGCAAACTTCAGAATCTGCAGCAATTGTGATAAGAAAAAAACGTAAACATCAATCTCAGTGGCGATTAATGGATTTTGATTCTTTATCAGAGAAAATAGATATTGTTATCGTTTGTGGTTTAAGGGCCATTAATTAGAGACAATTAGTTATGACGATTTTGTTGGTATTAACTTTTTGCATGTCTGTTTTTTCCTCAACGGTTACAGATTCCCAAGATATCGCCTTAAATTTAGACTCAGTTTGTGAGGCTGAGGTTAATTTAAAAGATGTCTATAAAAAAAATATGCAGGATTCTGTTGTGGGGCTGAGTCCGGCTTTTTTGCCTCACGAGTTCATGGATGTTTCAACGATAGATTCAGCAATTGTTTTATGTAATGTAAATCTTGAAGAGCAATATCCTGCGGATGAGTTATTCGTTGTAGACATGGTTCATGATACAGGGCATTTTTTACAAAATAATCCTGAAGCTACATTCGGTAATTTCTCGAAAGAAATTATTGGTGGTTTACGGAAAGTATAAAAAAGATTGGTTGCGTATTAGATAAAGTAGTGTCAGGGGAATCGTAAAGTAGGGAGCTATTTTCCAGAGCGATCGATTTTCGTTAAGGTGCCATGAAAGCCTTAATCCATAAAAAGAAATAAACGCGCACATTGTTATTATTAAAAAATCTTCAAAACTTAGCTTGGCGATATGGTCTTTGTAGAGATTAAAGAAATGTATTTTTTTGTCGCAGAGATTTTTTAATGGATTCCCTAAAAAAGTAGCGAGTTGAAGAAGTGTTGAAAACTCAAACGCTCGGTGAGTGGGAATAGAGAGCCATCTTGCGCTTACCAGTGTAACGCTTAGACGTGATATACCTGGAATCGCTGCAAATCCCTGAAAAAAACCTATTCCAATCGCTCGTATAAATGACAATTTTTCATCATTTTTTTTAATAAAATAAGTACTAATTTGTAAAAGAGCAGTACAGCTCAATCCGATTGCAGCAAGTGTAGGGTGCGAAAGAGTACTCAGGGAGAGTATTTTTTTTAGAGAAAAAAAAGTTAGAGTAAAGCTCACTAATGAAAAAAAAACAAATGCGAACACTCTAAAAAGAAGAGAAAACCATTTTTTAGAGTGCACAGAGCATTCTTTTTGTTTAAAAAAACGCATCAGGATTTTAAATCTGAACACAATTGAATGTCTAAAAAAGAGCAGAAGAACCATCAGAGTTGGGAAAAAAAGCAAGTCCATTACGCTTTCAGTTCCAATTTTGTCGGTCCAGGGAACTGCTTGCCTGAAGATAGTGTCTATGATCCAAACGTGTGTGCTGCTACTGATTGGTAATGTTTCACCGATTATTTGAGCGGCAATTATAGCACTTTTGTGAATGTTCATTTTTCTTCAAAACCCCACTGTTTTAAGGCAAAAAATTTTGTACAATCTGCTTCCGATTTTATAATATCGCCAGCCCGTGCTGGTAAGAAAGTTATTGTTTGTTCTGGAAACTCAAAGCGTTTTTGAAGTTTTCGAACAAGTTCAAGGAGTGTGATGCTATTTCCTGTTCCAACGTTGATAATTTCTGGTTGAGTGAAAGGACATGCACCTGCAAGAAGATTGGCATTTACAACGTCTTCAAGGCTGACAAAATCTCTCGTTTGCATTCCGTCGCCAAAAAGGGTTATTGGCAGCCTTTTTTTTATTTTTTCGATAAAAATTGGAATAACCGCGCTGTAATTTGAGAGTTTATTTTGAGCTGACCCATCGACATTAAAATATCTTAAAATTACTGGGATAAATTGGTTTTTTTTATAAAAATCAATACACAATCGCTCTCCGAGTCTTTTTGTTTCAGCATAAGGCGATAATGGGTTGAGTGGCATTGTTTCTTGGCACCGATTTTTTTGATCTCCATAAACGGCAGCAGAAGAAGAAAAAACAAATCGTTTAACGCCACATATTTTTGCGGCGTTCAAAATGTTTTTTGTTCCAATCAAATTGTTTAATTCGTATAAATCGGGCTGTTCAATCGATTCTTGAACCGATGTTTTTGCTGCGAGATGGAAAATGTGTGATTTGTTGGTTGCGGTAATTAAACAGGTTTCAGGATTTGTAAGATCACCAGAAATAATTGTTATTTTTTTAGCACAAGAGGAGAGGTTTTCTATTGATCCAGTCGAAAAATTGTCCAAAACTGTTACTTGAGCGTTGTATTCAACAAGCTTTTCGACAACGCTCGATCCAATAAAACCTGCGCCACCAGTTACAAGAATGTTTTTTCCCGCGTAATAATTATACAATTTTTTCATGGTACATTTCTTTCGGTTATCGTCGGTGTCATTGATGTGCGAGAAGGTGTTGTTTGTGTATAAATTTTTTCAGCGGCTTTTTGTCCATCTAAAACAGCTTCTTGCATGCTTGAGTACTTCCATTCTCCAAACCGTCCAATACTGAAGATGTTGTTTTTTTCGAGCGATGTAAGAAGCGTTGAAAGATTGTTTTTTCTCCAGTCGTTATAAATCACATAAGCGTGGTCGAGCATTAATGTTTTCTCAAAACAGATATCCGATTGGTTGAGCTTTAATAGTGTAAGGAGCTCTTTTTTTGCCGAAATTACTTTTTTATCGATATCTTTTTTCTTGGGTTTCATGAGAGACATTTCAGCAAAGAGCGATGATTTGTTTTTTGGTGCCATATGGGCCGAAATTGCGTTCCAAAATCCAATTCTATAAAAGCTGAACTTCTTTTCTGGAAAATAAATCCAGTGCTTGTCGTTGAAATTTGGCTTATTTATTCCAAGGTTGAGATTTATTACGGTATTGCAATATAAATTTGATGATTGAATTTCAAGGTTGGAGTCACTTGAGAAGGTTGTAGACTTCAAAAGAGTATCAAGAGGCATTGTTGCGATTAGGATGTCGTATATTGTTGAAGAGCCATTTGAAAAATAGATTTTTTTTTGTTTTGAATTGATTAATTCAACAGAGTGATTGCAATGAATCTTTGATGTCAGCTTTGATTCGATTCTGTTTGGAAGAAGAGCAATCCCATTTTCTCGTGGATATAAAAAAGAGCTGTTATATCCAAGTGAACTAGATTCTTGATGTGAAAAATTTTTAATAATGTCTTCAAGTTTTATCGTGGGTATAAAGCGTCCGCCTTGTTCTGGCATTATTTTAGAAAGAGGAAATTGTAAAATTTTTGAGTTGTAGGGATAAAAAAATTCTGAGCACATGCCCTTTCCAAAGGCTTTTAAAAGCCATTGTTTAAATGTTTTGGGGGTATAGGTATTTCCAGGTTTTTTTATAAACGACTCAATACATTGAGCTATAATGTTTGTAGGAAGATTTTTTAGATTTGTTTGAAATGGGTACGCAAGGTATCTGTTGTGCATAAAAACATGCGCATTTCTTGTAATTGATTGTAATTCTGCAGGTCCAAAAAGAGTAGCTAGAAACGTTGAGAAATACTCATTATTGCTATGCAAAAAGTGACCAGTATAATCAACTGTAAATCCATTTTCACAGACAGATCGTGTCAGCCCGCCAATTGTTGGCTGCTTTTCATAGATTTCGTATGAGGTTATGCCACTTTTTTCAAGATGATATGCGGCAGATAATCCAGTAAGGCCAGCGCCAATAATAACTATTTTTTGCATACGATCTCTCCCAGAGAGTGGTAACTAGCAAGAGAGTATACTGATTTTTTTTAAAAATAAGGCAACTTTTAGGTGTAAATAACAAATTCACTGCGCATGATTTGTGGCGGAATGCTTGGAAATGGAGCAGCCTTTTTGAAGGCTTGAATGAAAAGATTATCAAAGGCTTTGTTGCCAGATGTTTTTAAAAGGCCTATTTCGGTGATGCTGCCATTTCGATTAATTGTCACTTGAACTCGAGGTAAGCATTCTGGGCGAGTTGGATTTAAGGCAATTTTGTGGCGATATTTTTTTTGAAGTGATTCTAGTTGCGCAGTAAAATAATATTCGATTTTGTTTTTATAGCATTTTTCTGCACAAAGACCGGCTTGTGCATATTTTGGGGTCTTGTGATTGTAAATTGATTCATCAGAATACCCAGTATTAAATTGAGAAAATAATTCTAAGCTTTTTTCGAAAAAAAATTCAGTTTCTAGTGATCTGATGGGGTGAGAAATTTCTTCTTGATGAGTAAGTTGAACATTCTTAGTGGTTGATGCGCTTGTAAGATCTGCTGATGTTATATTTTCGATTTGTTTGAAATGATTTGATTGTGTTGAAAATGGCGGGTGTGTAACAGAAAGCACAACGAGTAATACTTGAAGGGAGAGCCCAATTGTTAGTCGGGCAGCTTGTAAGAAAAAGGTATTCTTGTTCATTTCTTTTAACCTTGTTGTTATTTGCTCTTATGTGTAGATGTTAACAGATAGAAAATATTTTTTTCCATACTCTTAAATAAGAGTATTTAGTCTTGCGGTAAATCAAATGTTTTTTCATCGCCTGGAGACTTTGTTAAAAAAGATTCAATAAAACCCATAATGTCACCGTCCAAAACTTCAGTTGGATTGAAGATTTCAAAACCTGTTCGGTGGTCTTTTACCATTTTGTATGGGTGTAAAACATACGATCTGATCTGAGATCCCCATTCGATTTTTTTGCGTTCAACACTTTTATCTTGAGCTTCTTTGCGCTCAGCTTCATATTTTTCTGCAAGTCTGGAGGATAGCATTTTCATTGCAGTTGCTTTGTTTTGATTTTGAGATCGTTCGTTTTGGCATTGAACAATAATCCCGGTTGGAATGTGGGTAATTCGTACAGCTGATTCGGTTTTGTTAACGTGTTGACCGCCTGCGCCACCAGCACGATAGGTATCTATTTTTAATTCTTCCGGATTAATGGCAAGCGAGGAATCTGTGATCTCTGGATATACGGTAATCGAAGCAAAAGATGTGTGTCTTCGTTTATTCGAGTCATACGGTGAGATTCTTACAAGTCTGTGGACTCCTGATTCTGGAAAAAGAATCCCATACGCATATTTTTTTTGAAAATAGAGTGACGCCGATTTTATTCCAGCTTCCTCACCATTTTGAATATCAAGAATCGAAGATTTAAATCCTTCTCGTTCGCCAAATCGTAGGTACATTCTCATAAGCATTTCAGCCCAGTCTTGAGATTCTGTTCCTCCGGCTCCTGAGTTTATTTCGACAAAGCAGTTTGCATCGTCATGTTCTTTCTGCAAAAGAATATAAAGTTTAAACTTTTTGATTGTTTTAAGTTGCCCATGAGCGTCAATTAACAGTTGATTAAGATCATCTTCTGTCGCGGCTTCCGGCTCACTGGAAAGAAATTCAGCAAGATCGTTTAGGTTTTTAAAATCTTTTTTTATTTCTTCGTATTCACTGAGCAGTGTTTTTTTTGCTTGGAGTTCTTTGAGTCTGAGAATCGTTTCTTTTTGTTGCCAAGATTGTTCTGACTCGGTGAGCGTGGTAAGCGATTCAATTTGTTGCTGTAATTTGCTGTTGATTACAAATTCGCTCACAACGGTAAGGTGTGTGTTAATCTCTTTTAAGAGTTCTTTTATATCGTCAAGCACCATGATTGTATTTTTTTTATAAATTTTATTCATGCTAAGAGGGTATGGCTGCTTAAAAACTATGTCAAACCTTCTCAAAATGATTGTATTTAAGTTTTTTTCTTCGAAAATATCTAAAATTTATAGATTTTTTATTAAAAGTTGTTGCAACTAAATGCTTTGCCCTTATAATAAAGGGGTGGTTTTGAAAAACCCAAATCAGATTTGGGGGCATAGCTCAGTTGGTAGAGCGTCCGCCTTGCACGCGGAAGGTCAGGGGTTCGAATCCGCTTGCCTCCACCATTTTTAGATAAATTTTCTTAATAAAAGATCAGCCGTACAATGTACGGTTTTTTTATTGTTTAAAAACAAAAAACGGCCGCTTAAAAATGCGACCGTTTAAAAAAAATTGAGCTTATTTTTATTTTGCTACGCTGACTTTAGCGTGTCTGATGATATTTGTGCCCAGCTTGTATCCTTTTTCGAATGTTTGCACAATTTCGCCACTACTTTTTTCAGTTAATTCCACCTGCATGAGTGCTTCATGGAATTCTGGGTTGAATTGACCATTGGTAGGAATTTCTTCAACTCCCGCAGACTCAAGGGCTTTTGAAATATTTTTTTGAATCAGAGAGAGTCCATCGATAGCGCTGGTAATTAACGAGTCGTGCTGTTCATTTTTTGCGGGGAGGGTAGCTAATGCGCGATCGATATCATCGTTTATTGGGAGGAAAAGACGAATTGTTGTAGCTCTTGTGATGTTCATCCATTCAATACGTTCTTTTTCGGTTCTTTTTCTGAAATTTTCAAAATCCGCAGTTGTTCGAAGAAGTTGTTCTTTGAGTGTTGCCGCAAGTTGTTCGGCTTGAGTGAGGGTTGATTGATGTTGAGTTGTTTCTTGTTCGTTCAGTGGTGTTTCTGTACTCATAGGTATTGTTTGCTCCGTATGCTTAAGTAAAACAGTCTAACTATTTAAATTTTATCAGGTTTTACTTAAGCATAAAGAGGGAATATTTATTCTGTGGAATTGTTATCAGTTCTGAGTGCGTCAGCAAGTTCTTCTGCTACGATAGCAACAGTCCCAAGAACAAGGTCTTGTGCTGGTCCATCAGGCATGGCAGCGTCAATTAATCCGACAACTAATTCACCAACAGCATCGCTTGCAACTTGCGCAACAACTGGAGCAAGGTCGTGCATTGCGTGAGCTGGTAATCCAACTCCAATTGCATCTAGATCTAGTCCGACGTTGTTGTCGTCAGCAACATGGGCATCTTCACTTGGACGAAGCGAAAGTCTGCGTATTGTATCCAGAGAAACTCTGCTTCCTCGTCGAGAGCCCGATGGTGATTCATGTTCTTTGGCAGCTTCAGCAGCTTTTTCTAGGTAGAGAGCTGCCAGGCGAGGATTTTCTAATTTTAAAAGCATTTGAGCCATGTTGCGATTTACGGGAGATTCGGTTTCAGCCTCAATAAGGCTGATAAGAGTTGGGATAAGGTCTCTCTGCATTGATTCATCGAGCAATTTTATTTGATTGTGAAGATGTCTGAGAGACGACTTGGTAAGCCGTTTTATATTTTTGATAACAATTAATCGATCATCAGCTGAAAGGCTCAGGAATGATGATTGCTCAGGTCTAATTGCTTGGAAGATTGAGGTGAAATAGCTATTTATTAAGTTGAAAAGTGTTGGATTGTATTCCCCTTCTGCTGTTGTAATGCCAGAGATACTTTGTTTTGCAATATAGCTTTGGGTTACATCAAGAATAAAGGAGCCTGCGGCTTCTTTAAAGACGGTTCCAAATGTTTTGCGTGAAGACAGAACGAAATCTTCTTCATCTCCTGCGGCGATTGCAGAAAGAAGCGTAGAAATACCAATTACCACGGGAGGAATAACTTCTCTTGGGTTACCGCCACACAACAACCACCAGCGTTTTCTTTTTTGGGGTTGAGCTGTTTGCGGGGAACCTTTTTTACCCCATCGTGGGGCAAGCATGTTTGTTGCAGAAAGAGCGAGTACGCCGAGTAACAGCGCTTGTAATTTAAGATTTTTCATAGCTAATCCTCGATTTAATAAAAAAATGATTATTAATTCTCATTCTTGTATCGATTGTAATGTTCTAGGTCGCCAGGGTTCAATAGACCATTTCTTTTTGTAAGTTTTTTGTGAGTGGGACAACTTTCACGGTTCATCTATCGTGGAATTTTGGAGATTTTTTCTTGTTTGGGTATAGTTGTTTGGTATTTGTGCGCGGTATGTGGTGATGTGTTGTGATATTTCTGATTTTATTTTGTTCTGCGCTGTTTGCCAGTAGCATTTTTGTAAATAAGCTACTGCTCTTTTCGCTAAGCCCTAGTTTGCTTTCTGGAATTCGTATGTTTATTTCCGGGCTTGTTCTTTTGTTTTTAAATAAAAAATCATATCAGCAGGGAAGCCTGAATAAAATAGCTAAAAATTGGAAAATTTTCTTTTCTATAACTTTTTTTACGGTATTGATTCCTACGGTGTGTAAGGCCTACGCAATTAAAAATATGCTTTCTTCAAAAGCTGCATTTATTGGAAGTTTTGATCCTTTTATTACCGCCGCATACGCCTATTTTTTATTTGATGAAGAATTATCGATAAAAAAGCTTGTGGGAATGATATCAGCTTTTTGTGGGGCTGTCGTTTTGTTTTCAGAACATTCTTTGGCCGAGAATTCTTTAGAGTTCTTTTTCCGTATTTCTTGGCCTGAATTAGCAGCTTTGACGTCAACAGCTGTTGGTAGACTTGGGTGGATGATGGTCCAAGATGAAATGCGAAAAAACGACCTTTCTTCAAGTGATGTTAATGGTATTGTTATGACAGCGGCTGGGTTTTTAGCATTTGGCTTAGTGCCTGTTCTTGGCTTTTTGGGATTAGGAGATGGATCTTTTTTTATAAGTGCACATTTTTGGACCTTAAAATCATCTCTCCTGCTTGCATATACGGTGATTTTTGGAAATTTAATAGCATATAGCTTGTATGGCTATTTGCTTAAGCATAACAGTGCAACATTGTTGTCGCTTGCTGGTGCGACAATTCCTATTTATGTTACCGCTTTGGGATATTTTTTTTTGAAAGAGCCTGTTTCTTTGCGACTTTTGGTTGCAGCGGGATCGATTTTGTGCGGAATTTTTATTTTTTATTACGAAGATCTTTTTGGAACCAAGGGGTTGTTCAAAAAAAGATAAAAATTTAATTTGTAAGATTGGAAATTTCTTCTGGTGAGAGGTGTTTAAAATTCCCAAGAGCAAGATTTTTCAGAGAGAGAGAACCGATAGAAATTCGGTGAAGTTCTATAACTTCGTGTCCAAGGTAAGCAAACATGCGTCGAATTATCCTGTTTTTTCCACTATGAAGGGAAACTTCATATGTCTTTGGGGCGATTTGTTGTAGTTCATCAAACTGAGAAAAACCATCTTCGAGTGTAACTCCTGAAATAAGAAGTTTGTGATCGGTCTTGGAAAGTTTTTTGGTAATTTTTACTCTGTATTTTTTTGTGATTTCAAACGCTGGGTGCGCTATTTTTTGAGCAAAGTGCCCATCGTTTGTGAGAATAATGAGACCGGTTGAATCTTTATCGAGTCTTCCTATGGGATACAAGCGTTGGGTTGGAAACTTGTTTTTAACCAGGTCGATAACCGTTATTTCGCCATGGGGACTAGAACTGGCGCTGATGACATTTTTGGGTTTGTTTAAAGCGAGATAGACATAAGATTCAGGAATACTGAGTTGTTTTGATTGATAATAAATGACATCAGTTTCTTGCACGATATATGCAGGATCTAAACATTGAGTAGTATTTACCTGGATTTCTCCATTTTTTATAATCGCGACAGCTTTTCGTCGAGAGCTAATGCCGCAAAGGGCTACAAATTGAACTAATCGCATACAGATAAAAAATGATAAAGAAACCTACTTTTTTTATGATGACAAAGCATTCTTTTCTTAGCAAGCTCTCATAGTGATAAAGTTATGGAATGTTTATTGAGGAGGATTTATGGAAAAAAATGAGCATTCTCCATTTAAGTTGGATTTATTGCAAAAATATTTGGCTGGATCGCGAGTTCTTGATCTTGGTGCGGGAAGGCTGAAGTATTCGTATTGGATGAAAAAGCATTTTCCAGAGATGCAAATCACTGCTGTGGATCTATTTGAACAGGTTCCAGAGCATGGTGTTGAGTATGTAATTGCCAATCTTGAGCAAGAATTACCTTTTTCGCATGAATTATTTTCGTCGGTTGTGGCTTTTGACCTGATAGAACATATTTTTAATGAAGAATTGTTTGTTGCTGAGATTTTTAGGGTTTTGCAGAACGGAGGCATTTTGATAGGTTCTGTGCCGCATGATGAAGATTTGTTTTTACCTGAGTACAATTTAACATTTTATCATCGAAGTGACGTTACGCATAAGCGATATTATACAAAAAAAACGTTACATGATTGTCTGAGGGCGGCTGGATTTACGGGTATTGTGGTGTGGCCAGAAGGAGGCGTTTCGCCCCATGTCTTTGCAGAATTTTTTCCACGATCGCTGCGTTGGATAATAAAAAAAATAATTAGTTTCTTGCGTCTAATTGGGCTGATTTCAGTTGATAGATTAAAGTCTGATTTATTTTTTATTGCAGTTAAGAAGGTAGAAAAAGAGTATGAGGGCGCGAGTGTATGAAACTTGAGCGATTAGATTTGGTGTTATTAAAAAAATATCCGCAGTATTCTCGGACCTTTATTGCTCGAGGCATAAGTCAGGCCGCTGTTTCGGTTAATGGTATGGTTGTTACTCGGCCTGGACACAAAATAAGCGAGATGGATATTGTTGTTGCTCATTTGGTCAAAGAGTATGTTGGTTTTGCGGGATATAAATTGGCTGCAGCTCTTATGTATTTTAAAATTAATCTGAGTGGTCTTGTTTGTTTGGATGCAGGACTTTCCACTGGGGGATTTTCTGATTGCTTACTCCAAGAAGGAGCGTTATTGGTTTATGGGATTGATGTAGGATCTGCGCAGGTTGATGCTTCATTGAAGAATAACGAGAAGTTGATAATTATGGAGCAGCAAGATATTAGGATGGTTTCAACGCTTCCTCAAGCCATAGATTTTTGTTGTCTTGATTTGTCTTTTATTTCCTTAAAAATGGTTATTCCAGTTGTTGAAAAATTACTTTCTGCGCAAAAAACACAACTCTTGCTTTTGATAAAGCCTCAGTTTGAAGTAGGTCGAGAGTTTGTGAATAAAAATGGTATTGTTAAATCTCAGGAAGATCAGGACCGTGCCGTTCAATCGATTATTGATTTATGTAAGAGTCTTGGATTTTCCATACAGGGTGTGGTGCGAGCATTGAAAAAAGAAGAAAATGGTAATAACGAATATTTTTTGTATTGTACTCGTTAATTCAATTGGATAGTGTATGACATTCGTTTTTTAGTTCAACGTTAGGGGCGGATGTTTTTTTTGTCAGATCCTTCAAGATTGTTGTAATTTTGGTTTCCAGTTGTTGGGAAATTGTTGCTGCTTCATCCATGGTTGGAGCTTCCACAGAAATTCTCATGAGTGGTTCAGTTCCTGAATATCTGATTAAAATTGAACTTTGTGGATAGATTTCTGTGAATGAATCAATAATTTCTTTGAGTTCTGGGGTTGATAGCGGTGGTTTGATTTGGGTTAGGATATTTTTTGAAGCCTGGGGATAGTGCTCAAATGAACTGAGTGAAAAATTATTATTTACCAAAATAGAATCAAGAAGCGCCAGAGCTGTAAAGATTCCATCAGAAGCCATCATGTATTCTTTTATTATTATGTGTCCAGAGGGTTCGCCTCCAAGATTAGAAGAATGTTCATGCATCAGTTTAATAACCTGATTTTCGCCAACGTTAGATGCTAAAAATGATAAAGAATTTTTCTCAAGATATTTTTTTAGTCCAGAATTTGAGGCAATTGTGCCAATAACGGGACCCTGTTTCTTGCGAATAGGGTTTGTTGCGATCATAGCTAAAATATCATCACCATTGTTGAGTTCGCCGGTTGATGAAATAGCAACAACTCTGTCACCATCTCCGTCGAATGCAAATCCACAAAATAATTTATTTACAAGAACAAGAGCTTTGAGTTCGTCAGGATGATTAGAACCACAGTTTTTATTGATATTTTGACCGTCTGGCTTTGTGTTGATTGTATAAATTTGCGCACCAAAATGTTTAAAAATTACAGGTGCATATTCACTGATAGCTCCGTTTGCGCAATCCAATCCAATGCGTAGTCCATTAAGGAATTGAGGAGCGAATTTCTTTTTGATTTGAGTAAAGTATTCCATAAAGGCAGAAGGATAGAGCGACTCTTTATAGAATGATTCTTGATATGGATATGGACTTGAAAATGAAATCGAAAAAAAAGATTGAATGAGATTTTCATCATCAGTCGATAGATCCTTTCCTTCTTGAAGAAAGAATTTTAATCCATTGTCGTGTGCAGGGTTATGTGATGCAGTGATCATTATCCCTAGCCCGATTTCTAAATTTTTTTTTAAAATTTGTATCAGCGCAGGAGTTGGAAGGTTTTGTGCCGATTGAATGTGCGTAGTGCTTGAAAATCCTTGAGAAAGAAATTGTTTGATTTGTGGGCATGACGCACGAGTGTCTGAACCAAAAAGTATCGTTTTAGGAAATTTTTTTGCTTCAAGAAAAAGTTCTAACGCTTGACCAAGAGCGTGTAAATGCCGTTGGGTAAATGGAGGAAGGCTTGAATTTCCTCTAATTCCATGAGTTCCAAAAGGCAGTTTATATTTCATACAAATGATTCCTGTATGGGACTGATTTTTTGTGAGATCTTGTTGTTAAAATGGTTATGTTATTTTAGTCCGCTTCAGCTCTTGCTACAATAAAAATATGTGAAATTAATTTTTCAGGAAGATGATGACTACTTTTATTTTACTTAAAGCTTTTTTTGTTGGGTTTTGTGCAGCTTCTGCGTTTGGACCTGTTTTTATTATGACATTTAATCGAGCGGCGCTTGATGGTCTTTATTCTGGATTTGCGATTGCTCTTGGTGCTGCATTAACAGATGGATTGCTTTTTTTCTTGTCATTGCGGGGATTTTGGGGTGGGGTTGTTTCTAATCAGCCCGTCATGATAGGACTTGATTTGGTTGGAGCTGCGGCATTATTTGGATTAAGTATGTATTATTGGCGGCTTGAGTCGGCAAGTGAGACGTATCGAGTAGAATGTTCAACAAGTGATTTTTTGTTATTAACGGTTAAAACATTTTGTATCACAATATTAAATCCATCAGCATTGCTTTTTTTTATGTTTATTTCATTAAAGTTGTTTGAAAAAATTATTAGTGTTGGTTCTTTATCGACAGCTCTTTTGAGCGCAGGGGCGTTGGCCTTAGGTTCGTTTTGCTCTTTGGCCTTAGTGAGTATAATTGCTGATGTTATCGGCGGAGCTTTGTCTGGAAAAGCATTAAAAAGACTTTTTAAAACAACAGCGCTTATTCTCGCTGTTGCAGCAGCGTTATTGATTTGGGATGCGTTAATTTTGATATAAACCTATAGTTCGGCTATTAGATCTTGAAGAGCTTTTTTTTGAGAGGTTGGGTTTGCTCTAGTCAGATCTCTGCAGTGCTCTACAAGGAGCTTAAGTTTTTCTCCTTCAAGTGGCTTATCGGCGTGAGTGTGTTCAGCTGGAGTAAGAGAGCTTTTTGCTGCTTTGAGAATTCGGTGATAAGCCAAATATGCGGCTTGTTCTTTAGTGCTCAAAACAGGGTTAAAGGTTTCTGTTTTATTTATAAGTGGTTCAACGTTTCTGAGTGCGTTTTGTATAAAGCTTAAATCGATTGATGATACATCGTTTTGCACGCCCAATAATGAAAGCAGTCTTGTTACGCCTTCATCGGTAATTGGGTTTTGTGCATGAAGAAGAAATTGTTGAATTACTTTATACGCACCAGGTACCTCTTTTGATATTGCTATTATGTTTGCAAGGCTCAGGCTAGTAAAAAGTGAGTGAGAAATTATGGAATAAAGCTTTTCGGTTCGTGCGGCAGATAATAATTGATCGCGCGTTTTTGGTGTAAGGTATGCTAGATCTGATACGCGCACAAACAGAGATGGTCTAGCTTCTTTTTCCATAAATCGAGAGAAAAGTATTTTAAATAAGTTTGCAACGCAACTCAAAGCAAGGCAGGCAATATCACCTAGAATTTTGAATTGTAATTCGCTGGTACCCTGGTGCATCGCGTTCAATGATGCTAGTGATAAAATCTGTATGGTGTGAGTGGATAAAGATCTGACGAACCAGATTGTGTTTTTTTGAATGTTACTTCCATCTCGGATCATTATGTATTGATGTCCTTGCATATCCCGAGGAATACTTGTGCCTACTTTTGGCCCAATTGCCAGGGGATGTTCTGCTAGCTCTTTTGTAATTTGCACACTGAGGTCTTTTTCTGAGGATATTATTTTTCCAAGAGAAATACTGAGTGGAAGGAGACATAGTCCTGAAATAAAAAAGGACTTAACTAGAGTGTGAAAAGAATTACGTATACTTTGTCGTGGAAGGTATTGTGCTGGAATTTTATTAAGCAAGATAGAGCCTGAATAGTTGATGAATTGATCTGCGCGGGGAGAAACTTTTTTTGTAAGAAAAAGAGTTGAAAGGCCCCCGATAAATCCGTAATAAATATATGGATTGTTCCAAATTGCGCTTTTGAGTCCTGCGATTGGACCGCCAGCTAAAGCCATATGACTTGCAAGGTACTGAGTGATTGCCAAAAAGCAAGTTGAAACTAGCATAAAAATACATTCTTTTGTCATAGTTTCAGCTTGAGGAGAATCAGTTTTGATTGGTAAGGTTGTTCGATTTATTCTTTGATATAAGCGCGATTGATTATAGTGGTTTCTAAAAAATTGTTTATAGATGGTCATTGATGCTGCAAATAAATGAATAAGACATGAGTGGCTTAAAAAAGTTTTTAAGTTTAAATCTTCTTCTGGAAGATTGAACCACGAGGACATTTCACGGCTCCAGTAGGTTGACTGGACGCCTCCTTTGGAATAAATCGGCTTAAAAATATTATCAACTACGATAGGATCGGTAGGTTTTACATATTCTTTGAAGTTTTCTCGATATGTGAAATATACTTCAGGATCAATTGGGCTTTCTTGTGCACAGAGTTCATCGTTGTAGGTTCCTTCTTGGTAATTAAAATTATTATATCCATAGCGTCCATACGCATCAGACTGAGAGGTATTTTTGTTTCTGAAAAAATACCAAAATGATGTTCGTTTTTGAGGAGTGGGCCGTGTTACAGTTTGTTGAGCCTTTTTTGTTGCGTTTGCAGAATCTGTTTTATCGCCGAGTAGTTGATCGTTGATGTTTTGAAGTTCTTTTTCTAGGGCCGAGATTTTTTGAAGTTTTTTTTCTATGGCGGAGTCGCCGTCATTTTGATTTTGATCTGAGCTTTCGGCCTCTAAAGATTCAGTTGATGAGACCTCATTTTGACCTGCGGCGATTGGCGCTGTTGATTGTGAGGGTTTTTTTTCGCGTGTTTTTTTTAACGATTGGATAGCGAGTCGGGTTCTTTCAGGGATTTGACGAATGAAAAACCAGAATGCCGTATGATATTGGCTGATTCTTGACCATGGATTTAAGGTTTCATCGTACAGATCTGAGGGTTTAACCTCAGTTGTTTTTAATTTTTTTACAACTGAAAGTGTGGCTTTTACTTGTTCTTCAGCCTGGAGTTGTGCTGCTGAAAAAAGAGCATCCTCGCCTTTTTTGTGGCTTTCTAAGCGTTTTTCTCTGGTTGCGGCAAAAAGTTCTTCCTGTTTTTTTCTTGCAGCTGCATGAAGTTCTTTAAATTCGTTTCTTTTTGCTATAAATGACGACCATGATGGCTTTTTTTCATCCAATTTGGCTTTGGCTGGGGCAAGAAGAGCAAGAGATAGAAACAATAACAACTTTTTAAACATATCAATTTAATTTTTGGGTTTTGCCTAGCATCGTGAAACGCAGTAATGATTTTAGGATGAATGAAATATGGTTTTTGTGGTAATGGGTTGTTTTTAGGGCTCAAACTATAGTGATTTTTGAAAAAACAACCTGTATTGTTTCAGGCTGAAAAACCAATTGTTATTCATATGGCTGTAAAAAAGTTGAAAGAATGGTTTTTTCTCCTTCGGGAAAAGCAACCGTAACAAGATACTTATTTTCAGCTTTCAGTGAGCTTGAAAGTACAATTCCAGATCCAAAAATGGGGTGGAAAACGCGGCTGTTTTTTTGCCATTCTGGGGGAATTGAATTAGAAGGGGTAAGATTTTGAGGTTTTGCAATATTTCCAGAGGACAGCATTTTTGTTGAAGGGAAGCCATTTTTGGGGGCTAGTTTTTCAAGAGTTATCTTTTGAAAAGAGGGCTTTTTGGAGTGGGGATGAACGTATTGCTGAATGCTTCCTCGTTGATTTGCTTGTGCGAAATGGGGTTGGATGTCAGGGGCAAAAATCGTTTGATATGATGATTTTTGGTTAGAATATGTGTTTTCGAGCCAAGAGCGCAGAGTGCTATTGATTTGTGATGGAAACATGCTGGAAGCATCGATGTGAATAATTTCTTTTTCTGGAAGTTCTCCCAAGAAGCGTGAAGCATCTTGAGCGTTTTTTTGCCCATAAGTACTTCTCGCAAGAGCTCTTGTTATCAATAAATATTCTCTGGCACGAGTTATTCCCACATAAAAAAGCCGTCGTTCTTCTTCGATATCTTCTCGTGATTCAAGTGATTTACTACTCGGCAGGATTGTTTCTTCAAGTCCAGCTATAACAACAAAGTCAAATTCTAAACCTTTTGCGCTATGCAGAGTCATGAGTTTTACCATTTTTTGCTCGCCAGAATCATCTTCTATTTTTTCTTGAAGCAGGGCTATTTCATTTAAAAATGCCGCAAGGGCTGTTTCTGAAGATTCTTTTGTTTTATTTTCATTAAATTGTTTTTCAAAAAAAGAAATGGATTGAAAAAGCTCACGAAGATTTTCTGATTTGCTTCTAAATTCTTCTTGTTCATATTCTTTAGCCAAATATTGTATGTAGGCAGAATCTGATAAAATTATTTCGTACAATTCACTAATCGATCGAGATGGCGTGAGGTTTATAAAAATTTTTTTAAGCTCAGATAGTCCGTTTGTGTGGCTGCGCGAAAGACCAAGTAGGCCTGATTGCGTGATGAGGTGTTCCAGTAATTGAGTGAAGGTAAAATGTGTATATTTATCCCATTCTTCAATTAATATTGTTTCAACTTTTTCTCCAAGTCCGCGTTGTGGGACATTCAGAATACGAAGCAATGAAATTTTGTCGTGTGGATTTTGAATAAGACGTAAAAATGCCAAAATATCTTTGATTTCTTTTCGTTCATAAAATCGAATACCGCCGATGATCGCATATGCGATTCCTGAGCGCATAAAAATTTCTTCAAAAACCCGCGTTTGAGCGTGAGTGCGATATAAAATTGCGCATTGGCCTAAGGATATTGAAGGTGGAAGACTCGTGAGTGCTTGTGCGATGATATCTGCTTCTTGATATCCATTTGAGCATGTTGCGACAAGGATTCGCTTGTGAGCTTTTTTGTCAGACCAAAGTTCTTTTGGTGTTCGATTTCTGTTATGTGCGATTACGTGGTTAGCTGCCTTTAGGATTGGTTCTGCTGATCGATAATTTTGTTCGATTTTAATAGTTTCTACTGGTGCGAAATCGTTTTTGAATGAACGAATGTTTTCAACTTGCGCTCCGCGCCAAGAGTAAATTGACTGGTCTTCATCGCCAACAGCACAGATCGAGTGTGCTGAAATAACACCAGGTGATGAAAGGGTCATTTCTTTTAACAGTGTATGCTGCATTGAATTTGTATCTTGATATTCATCGATCAGTACATGCTTTACCTTGCGCTGGAACTCTTCTTTGAAGTGTGAGTTTGTTTTGAATAGTTCTAGCACTTTAACAATTAAGTCATCAAAATCGAGAAGGTTTCCAGCTTTTTTTTCGCGTTCGTATTCATGATTTACTTGCTCGATGATTTGTTGTTTTCCGTAACCAAGTAATTGCTTGTGCATTTGATTTTTTAAACAGCTAATTGCGTGTTGAATTTGGTTTGTGGCGATTTGTTTTTCTAGTCCAAATTTTTCTAAAATTCTTTTCAGAAGAGCTTTTTGATCTTCTGAGTCGATAATTGTAAATGTTTCAACACCGGTGAAAGCTTTGTATTTTCTGAGTAATAAAAGGCAATACGAGTGAAACGTTCCAACAAAGGGAAGAGTTGATTCTGATGAAATAAGCTTTGTTATCCGTTCTTTCATTTCTTTTGCAGCTTTATTGGTAAATGTTAAAGCGACAATTGATTGGGGGGGAACATTGCATTCTGATATTAAATACGCAATTCGAGATGTAATTACGCGCGTTTTTCCGCTTCCAGCACCAGCAATAACTAGGAGTGCGCCCGATGTTTTTACAACAGCTTGTTGTTGTTCAGGGTTTAGGTGGTCCAGAGAAAATGAAGATGGTGTGTTCACAGTAAAAAACAATACGCTAAAAAAAATTGTTATTTGGTTAGTGTATCATTTTTCAAGAAGATGTTTAGCGCAACTCGTTGAGTATCTCGGCAGGCATAAGGGGCGATAATGCTTCTTGCATACTTTTTTTTATATTTTCTAGCGACGATTTGCAGTCTCCTTCAAATCGTAAAGAAATCATCGGTTCGGTGTTTGAAGCGCGTACCAGTCCCCAACTGTCATGAGTTTCAACTCTCACTCCATCAATCGTTGTGATTTTTGTGCTTTTGTCTTTTTCAAAAAAAGAAGCAACGTGAGAGATGATTTTTTCTTTATCTTCTTCGTTGCATGGAAGCCTGAATTCTGGGGTGCAATTATTTGTAGGAATTTGGTTTACCAATTCAAGAAGATTAAATTGTGACTCGTGAAGCAATTCGATCAATCGTAAAGCTGCATAAATGCCATCATCGTACCCATATGATTTGTCTGCAAAAAAGTAGTGTCCGCTCAGTTCTCCCCCAAGAAGTGCTCGGTTTTGCGCCATGCACGACTTGATGTTTGAGTGGCCTGTTGGAGCCATGATTGGAGTCCCAGAGTGAGCAATAATTGTTTTGTGAAGAGCGGAGCTACTTTTTATGTCAAAAACAATTCGTGCATTTGGAAAGTGTGAAAGAACGTTTTTTGCAAGAAGCGCAAGTAAGATATCACCTGAAATAAGATCTCCATTTTCGGTGCGCGAAGCCATTCGATCGGCATCGCCGTCAAATCCTATTCCGATGGTGGGTGATGCTGCTGCGTGTATGTGGCTTTTTAAGATTTGACCGTTTTTTTCTACGGTAGGGTCTGGTTTTTGATGTGGAAAATTACCATCAAGGGTGTCGTGAATCGTTGAAGCATTTTTCCATTGAAGTTTTTTTATTAATCTTGGAATGACTAGGCTTGCAGGCCCACTGTTGCAATCAAAAATAAGTGCAGACGTGTAATTACTTAAATGAGCAAAGTCGGAAGCAAGGCTGTCGATATAGTAAGAGAGTGCATCGTAGGATATAAGATTTCCTGCTGTTACCAGGGGTTGTGATTCTTTAATTTCGATTAAATCTTTGATTCGCTCGATGGCAGGACCGTGAAGACTTTTTTTATTGAAACAAATTTTAAATCCATTGTATTCGCTTGGATTGTGTGAAGCCGTGATCATTACTCCGTGAGCGTAGGGAGTTGTATGTAGGGTGAAATAAAGAATTGGTGTTGTAACGATACCAATATCAATAATTGTTATTCCATGATTTCTGCAGGTAGTGGTAAAGTGTTTAAATATTTCTGCAGAGTGAGTTCGAGCGTCTCGGCCAACAACAAGCGTCTTGAGTGTGATGTCTAATTCTTTTGCATAATTAATAATTCCGAGTGCGATGAGAGCTGCATCTTCGGGTTTAAAATCTGTGTTTACTACACCACGAATATCATATTTTCTAAATATTGTTGGATTAATCATCTGAGACACCCTTATCCAATCGTGCAAAATATCAAGAGCATGGTATGCATTGTTTGTGGTTTTATGTAAAGTATTTTATGCTCTTTTTCATAATTAATTTTTTTCTGTGAAGGATAAAAGTCATGATTGATATTGCGTTGTTGAGAAAAGATGCTGCTCGAATTGGAGAGCTTTTGAAAAAAAAAGAACCATCAGTTGATATCGATGGTTTGTTGGTGCTTGATGCACAGGTTCGTGAGATTCGTGTTGTTGTTGAATCCATGCGCAAAGAAAAAAATGATTTAGCTTCATTGGCATCAAAAGGTCTTTCAGAAGAAAATCGTACTCGATCAATTGAGCTTGGTAGAAAATTGAAAGAAAAAGAGTTAGAGCTTTCTGAAATTGAATCTCGATTTCAGCATGCGTTATTATTTGTACCAAATATTCCAATGGATGGGTTGCCAGAAGGCGGCAAAGAAAGCAACTTGGCAGTTCGCTCATTTGGTGTTAAGCCAGAATTTGCATATCAATTCAAAAATCATATGGAGCTCAATCAAAAACTTGGTTGGTTTGATTTTGAAGCAGGCACACAGATGGCGGGAGCGCAATTTCCATGCTACAAAGGCGATGGTGTTAAGGTTATTTATGCATTAACTCGAATCATGTTGAGAAATAATGCGCAATATGGTTTTCAGCCAATTATTCCTCCAACCATGGTGAATCGTAAGTCATTAGTTAATGCAAGTAGCTTGCCAAAATTTGAAGGTGATTTTTATCAAATCGAAGCTGATGGCTTGTATCCAATTCCAACCGCAGAAGTTCCCTTGACTAATTTGCATGCGGGAAGAATTTTTGAAAAAGAAGAGCTTCCAGTGCGAATGACCGCTTGGACGAGTTGCTTTAGGCGAGAGGCGGGTGGGTATGGCTCGCTCGAGCGAGGCTTAATTCGCATTCATCAGTTTGAGAAAGTAGAGCTGTATTCCATTTGTGAGCAAGAATCGTCTGCCGCAGAGCTTGAGCGTATGGTTGAGTGTGCTGAGAATTTATTAAAAATGCTTGGCTTGCACTATCAGGTTTCGTTGCTTGCGGGGCAGGATTGTTCCTATGCGTCAGCAAAAACCTACGACATCGAAGTTTGGCTGCCTGGTCAAAATAGATATTATGAGGTTTCTTCTTGCAGTAATTGCACTGATTTTCAGGCAAGAAGAGCAGAAATTCGATATCGCCCAGAAAAAGGTGGAAAGCCTTCGCTTGCACATACTTTGAATGCATCTTCGTTGGCTTTGCCTCGATTGATGGTTGCCTTAATGGAATGCTACCAACAAGAAGATGGATCTGTTAAATTGCCAAAAGTTTTACAGGACGAGATGAACGCATTGTGGTAATGCAGGGCTTTGAAAGAGCCTAAGGGAGGTCGTTATGGATACTTCTGTGTATGCGCAGTTAAAAAAACTTCAAATTGTGAGCAGAAAAATAAGCAAAAGTTCTTTGATTGGGGATTATGCATCAGCTTTCAAGGGTGTTGGAATAGAGTTTGACCAGCTTCGGGCGTATGTTCCGGGTGATGATGTGCGATCGATTGACTGGAAGGCAACTGCTCGCACAGATGAAACAATGGTCAAAACGTTTGTGCAAGAGCGAGATCGTACGATTATAGTTGCTTTAGATTCGTCTTCCTCGATGTTTTATTCTTCATCATCCCAATTAAAGTATGAGGTTGCATCATTAATTGCTGGAGCTCTTGGCTCGATCGCCCTTAATTCGCATGATAGATTTGGGGCTATACTTTTTTCATCGAATGTCGATGTTTGGATTCCTCCTGCTCGTGGGCAAGGGCAATTTTCTCGAGTTATTGATGAAATTTCCCGAGTCAGCGCTGACAAGACTCGTGGAACATCGTTTGAAAATCTGGTTTCTTTTTTGATGAAGCAAAAAAACAAGAAAAATGTTTTTTTGTTCGTGATTTCTGATTTTTTGGATGAGAAATTGCCCCAACTGGCAGGGGTTTCATCTTTGGTCAAAAGTTACGATTTAACGGCTTTTTCTGTTTTTGATCCTTGCGAGGCTTCTTTTCCCGAGCTTGGGATTATTTGTATGCAGGATGTTGAAACGGGAAAAATGTTAGAAATTGACACCCGGGGTGCTGCAGCAAGAAAAAATGCTCAAATAAGCTTGAAGCGAAAAATAGATTTTTTTAGAAAAAAAGGGATAGATTACCATTCTTTTGATGTCACGGTTCCGGTTCTTTCTGAGCTATCAAGATTTTTTAAAGAGCGTACAAGGAGGCAGGTGTGATTAATTTGCAGATCCCTGAATTGTATGATTGTGTTGTTGTGCCAACGTTTTTTGAAAAATATTTTGTATTTATTTTTGCCCTTATTTTTTTTATGATGGGAGTTACCCTCGTCTTAGCGTATCGGGCCTATGTTCGATACAAAGAGTCGAGAAAGCCTTGCTGGGTCGTTGCTTTGGATCGATTGGGTTTGTTAAATCTGCCTTCAGGTGAAAAGCATGCTGATATAAAGCGGTTTTATGAGGACTTGACACGTATATTAAAATGGTATTGTCACAAGCGATTTAGTTTTATTTTTATTAATAAAACAGATGAAGAGTTGCTTGAGTCTTTACAGTTGTTTGATGGTAATTTGCCCCCGTTAGGGGATTTGCAAGAAGCCATGAAAACAGCTGTTCATGTAAAATTTGCTGGAGGCTTAGTGCCGCTATCAACTATTGAGACAGACAAACAAGCGGTAGTTCGTTTTATTCAGTTGTCTGTTCCAATTAAAGCGTAATTTACGTGACATAATTGTGGTATGTCGAAAAAATTTGGGTGGGGTGCTCGCCGATGGGTGGGCATTGAGAGAAAATTGTTTAATATATTAAGGGGTTAAAGGGTTATGGCTAAACATGTTGGCGTAAAGTTGCCAGAAGATTTATCAGTTTTATTGAAGAAAAAAGAAGTTGTTGGCGTTTTGGCAACTTTTTCTGAAAAGGGCTTGCCTCATACAACGCCCATTCAGTGTATCTATCAAAAAGGTGACGATAGTTTATTGTTGAGTATTCATAAAGATCACGTTGGGTATAAAAACATGGTCTGGCAGAAAAAAGTCATGATTAATATTATGGGTGCCGGAAACGTTTGTTATTCAATTTTGGGTCGTGCTGGTGTTATCAGAGCCCCTTCACTTGTTCATCCTCTTATGAATATTGTTCGAATTGATGTTATTGATATTAAGTCAGATCGTTCTATTTTGGTAAAAATTGATGAGGGCATTAAGTGGTCCTACACTTCAAACGAATCTGCAGAATTATTGCAGTATCTCTTCAAAGAACTTGAAGACTTAGCCCGGACCCTATAATAATAAATGATATAGAGCTTGTTGCATGAGAGAATTATGATGAATAATTATTCTTTTTTTATTCTTATTCAGGTTGTTCTTTGTGTAACGAGTTCTTTTGCTCCGATTGCTGATTTGCCGAGTTTGCCGGATCTTCCACCTCTGCCGGATGTTGCAATTCCTTCGGTAACTCAAAGTTCTTCAAAGCCATTACCACCTCCTATTTCAAACCAAGGTGCCCTGGGTACTACAGGTCCTGCTAAAAAAAATGTTTTAGATTCTGGGGCAACGGATGGCAAAGAATCTCGTGGAAGTTGGTTTAAAAAAAGACATTGGCTTTTAAAGGCTCGGGAGCTACAAGAAAAGATTAATGCTCTTTTGGTTGATATTCAGGCCGTTAGTGCTCCGCAGTATGATTCTAAAAGAGCTAGTTTTGACAAAGAAGCAGATGATTTTTATGCAAAAATAGGTTTTGGCAAAGGACAAATTGAGGCGCTTTTTGATGATTTGGCTCCTTATTTTGAAATGGGTTCAAAAGCAAAAGCTACGCTTGCTAGTCAAAAATTAGAGGCAAGTTTGTCTTCGAGTAAGAATTATCAAAAATATTATGATACAGCTCTTCTTCAGAGTCAGTTGAAGTCTGATTTGTCTGCGATTGCTGATATTGAATCGGCGATTGATAGTCGTATTGAACAATTTCAGAAAATAATTCAGCAGGCTGGTTCTAAGGCAGGTGAAGCTCAGAAAATTATTAATGATATCTTTTCTATGGTTAATCATGAAGAAGCGCGAGATCTTTATTATCGACTTGAAGGAATACATTCTTATTTAGAGGCGGTATTAAAATTTGTAAAAACAGATTTGGCTTCTGATATTGATAAAGTGATTGGACTTGGAAAAAATCGCATGGACGAAGTTTCCAAGGTGGTCTTGAGCATTAAAACCGTGTGTGATGAATTAAAAAAAGGGCTTGAGGATCAAGATAAAAAAATGGAAGAGCAGCCGGCAGAGAAGTCTGACGAAAAGGCTGAGCAATCTCGAGCGCAAGATCGCGCTGAGGGTACGGAGAAAAAAGAGTCAGAAAAGTCTTTGGTTGCTATGTTTTTTGATTTTTTAGCAAGTTTTTTTAGCTTCTTTATAAGGCTTTTTTAGTAATTTCTTGCCTGCTTGATTGAGGCTTTCTTGTTTGTTTTATTTGTTTTTGAGTATTAATACCCCAAGTAAATTTATTTCTTTGGGGGTTTTTTATGAAAAAAAATGTATGGGTTCTTTTAATTTGTCTCTTTTTTTTACAGGCAGTTCGACCTGCAGATGAATTGCCGTCATTACCATCACTGGATGATATTTTAGCAAAAAATTCGTCGGCGAGTATGTTGCCCCCTCCTGTTCAATCTCCCTCGACTAAATCACCTTCGGCATCGTTGCCCCCGGTTTCGGCAAAACCTTCTGACGGGGTAAAAAATAAACAGGCACCAATTATGTTAGATCAAAAAAATGTTGATGGATCGAATCTTAAAGATTCAGTAAAGACAACAGAAAAGCGATCAATTAATTTAGATAAAATTGTTGGCTTGTTATTTGATATTGATAAAGTTTCTAGCAGTTTTTCTTCTCTTGAAAAAGAGTTGGAAGAAGTACATGGCTCTGTAGAAAAGCAAATAAACGTAGCGTTAAATGAACTATCGATTGTGCTTGGGGCTTCTTCGGTAAAGGCGGTTGAGCTTTCAGAGTTTCTTTCATCACCAGGATTTTCGGATGGGATTGTGAAGATTGCCGGCGATGCAGCTGATAAAAAAAGGGCTTTGGTAAAAGAGAGTGCGTTTGCTTTGCAGGAAGTTTTAAAATCATTAGATCCGCAGGCCGCTTCATTAAAGTTGCAGCAAGGGGAATTAACATCAGCAGAGGATGCTGTGCGTCAAAAAATTGTAGATTTTAAGCGTAAAAAAGCAGAGTTTTCTGAAAATTACGCTAAGGCTTCATCTTTAAAAAATGATATTGTCGTTCAAGCTTCTGATGGAGAAAAAGAAATTGCAATGATCAATGAACTTCTTTCAAAGTCAAAAGCGACATTAACAGGATCATCAAAAGAAGCGGATGAAATAAAAAAATCATTAAATAGTTTAAAAGGTTTGCTTGAGAAAATATTGGTGGACAAAAAAACTGTTGAAGCAGCTCATGAGAAAATAAAAAAAGAACTTTCGTTAATTGGTGATGCTAATGGCTTAATTAATTATTTCATTCAACAGAATGGACTTGTTGTTATGCCTTCAGCGCAGGGATCTAAGCAAGATAAAAACGACGAAGCAAAAAAGAATAATGATGGAGAGGATTCTGATAAGGATAAAAATGAAAATATGGCATACCGTGTTTTTGGTGCATTAAAACAAGGAGCTGGAATGGCTCTTGGCATGACTGTTGCCGCGTATCACAAGGTGATGGGGAATGGTCCAGAGTCTGCTGAATTGACTAAGTCTCGAGGAGAGCTCAAGGATTCGTCGATAACTTTTTTTCAAAGTGCAAAAAATATGGCCGGAGCGGTGTATCAGTTTGTTAAAAATTTGTTTAAATCTTCACCATCTGAGGCTCTTCCCGAAAAAACTGCAACAATGCCAGCGCCAGATATCCCTGGTTCTGGTGTTGCTTCGGTTGCTTCCTCAAATCCATCAAATACAGTTGTTGCGCCAGGTGCAATTGATTTGACTCTTCCTGTTGTGGCGCAAAAAGAACTTACGCCAAAAAATGAATCACTCGGATTGCCTCCACTTCCTGAAATAAAAAATGAGGTGCCTGTATTGGCGCCGCTTCCTCCAATTATTGTTGATGATAAAAAACAAAATAAGGCTGGTTCTGTTTTGCCTGAGTTGACTCTTGGTGGTGATAAAAAAATTGAACAAACGCAACCTAAAAAAGAATTAGCAAGTACTTCATTGCCGCCATTACCTTCGCTTAAGATTTGAAAAAAGATAATATTTTAAAAAAAGTGTTAAAAGCGGGTTGCGCTGTTTGTTCCTTTTTGTTAGAGTTCCTGCATGGATTCTTCTAAACAAGAATAGCCGAGATGGCGAAACTGGTAGACGCACTGCTTTAAGGGGGCAGCGAGGTTACTCATAGGGGTTCGAGTCCCCTTCTCGGCACCACATTTACGTGGTAATTATTAAATATGGAGCTGCAAATGAAAGCAAAAAAAAGTCTGTTTTTTGGTGTTCCGGATTTTTACCTCTGGATTGTTGGTTTTTTTGCAGCAACAGTATTTCTTGTCTCTTTTGATAAAAATAAATTTTTGAGCTCTGATGCTCCCATGCATGAGCGATTTTTTCGATCCCTCAGAATTCCTTCATTAAATCTTGGTATTGACTTACAAGGTGGTGTTCGTCTTGTGTATAGTGTTGATGTTGATAAAGCAGTTGAAAATAGGCTGTCTGAATATGGCAAACGCATTGACGCTGTTCTTAAAAAAGTTAAAAAAGTTTCTAAGCCGGTACAAAAAAATCTTTCTGCTGCTGGCATTGAGTATAGTTTTAAGTCTGTTGATGACGCGAATGCTTTTGCAAATCTTATTAAAGAACAAGTTAAAGAGCTTGCTGTTGTGGTTGAAGCCTCGGTGGTAAAAGTTGTCCTTTCTCCTACTGAAGAAAAAGAGTTGCGATCCACTTCTGTTGATCAAACAATTGGTGTTTTAAGGGCGCGTTTAGATAACTTTAGCGTTCGTGGATTGAGTATTTTTAAGCATGGAAGCCACAGTCTTGTTATTCAGTTGCCAGGGGTTTCTTCTGCTGATGATGTAAAAGCAACAATTACAAAAACAGCTCGACTTGAATTTAAGTCAGTTGAGCGACAAGGAAGAACACAAGAAGAGCTTCTTGATGCATATGATGGAGTTATTCCTGTTGATCGTATGATGGTTCCTTCTTTCTCGGATTTGCTTGGTGGGGAAAATGATTCTCCTGTCGGCTGGTGCTTGGTTTCGGTGTTTCCTGATTTAACTGGCGATCGTATTGACAGTGCTCGACTTGACCATGGTGAAGATGGCCGTCCGTGCATTGCGTTTGGACTTAATATGCAGGGAGCGCGAGAGCTTCGTGAATTTAGCCGAGATAACATTGGTAAAGACGTTGCTATTATTATTGATAATCGTGTTATTTCTGTCGTTCGTATTCAAGGGGAACTTGGCGCGAATAATAGAATTACTGGAAACTTTACGCTTGATCATATTGCAAAATTTTCGCTTTTACTTAAATCTGGTGCGTTGTTAGCACCATTAAAGATGGAGCAAGAGAGCGTGGTTGGTGCAGAACTTGGTGAAGACGCTTTAAGAATGGGGCTGTTTGCTTGTCTGCTTTCTATGTTCATGCTGTTTGTTTTTGGTCTTTTTTATTATGGATATGCAGGTCTTTTAGCTTTCTCTGCATTGGTTTATAATTTCCTTCTTACATTGACGATGTTGTCTGCGTTTAATGCAACGCTCACGCTTCCTGGTATTGTTGGTATGGTTCTTGGTGTTGGTATGGCGATTGACTCTTCGGTTTTGATTTACGAACGAATTAAAGAATTGCTCGCTTCTGGGGTTACTTTTAATGATGCAGTTACTCGTGGATTTTCTGGCGCGTTGAAGGTTATCTTCGAATCGAGTGGTGCTACAATGTTAACAGCATTAATTTTGTTAAAATTTGGCTCTCCAAGCATAAAAGGATTTGCAGTTACTTTAATTATTGGTATAATTTCTACCATGTTATCAGGCGTTCTTTTCTTGAAGTCGGCGTTTACTTATCTTGTTGATAAGCGCGATTCTTGTTGGATTCGTTTTTAAATAATTTTTGGCGACGTAGCTCAGCTGGTTAGAGCGGCAGAATCATAATCTGTAGGTCCGGGGTTCGAGTCCCTGCGTCGCTACCAAATCTATTTCGGAGTTATTTAATGTTGTTTTCTGATCTTGTGGCAGTGTTTGAAAAAATAGAAAGCCAAAGCGGAAGAACAGAAATAACAAAGATTCTCTCAGGGCTTCTTGTGTCATTAGACGCGCAAGAAGCTCGTTTTGTTTCATACCTTATTTCAGGGATGTTGTATCCAGTATATCAATCTACCGCATTTAATTTGGCAGAAAAAACGCTGTCTCCGTTGTTTGCAGAATGGCTAGTGCTTGATGCGAATGAGTGGCGATTGAAAGTTGGTTCGTCTAAGGACTTGGCAGAGGCTTTTAGTGTTTCGCATAAAAGGATTGAGCCTTTGCCTGGGCGTTCGATTTTGATGATTTATGATGCACTTGTTGCGATAGAAAAAACAACTGGATCTGCATCAAAGGAAAAAAAAGCTGCATTGTTAAAATCCTTATTGGATGAGAGTTCGGCGCAAGAATCAAAAGTTATTATAAGAATTATTTTAGGGGTTTTGCGACTTGGTTTTTCTGAGATGACTTTTATTGATGCGCTTTCGTGGATGCTGTGTGGATCGAAAAAATATTCTCAAAAAATAGAAGATGCGTTTAATGTTTGTGCAGACATTGGTTTGATTACGTATCAATTAAAATTATTTGGCATTCAGGGATTGGATACGATTGTTATCACCCCTGGCATTCCAGTAAGACCCGCAGCTGCTGAGCGCATGTCAGATCCTGAAGCTATTTTTAATAAATTGGGAGAATGTGTTTCGCAGCCAAAGTTAGATGGATTTCGTTTGCAGGTACATAAATTTGTAGATGTTACTGGTGAAGTTGTTGTGAAATTTTTTTCACGAAATTTGCAAGAAAAATCAGATGTCTTTCCAGAGCTTACTCAAGCGGTTTTAGCCATTCCAGAGCAAACTTTAATTGCAGAGGGAGAAGCAATTTGTTATGACGTTAATACGGGAAGCTTTTTGCCTTTTCAGGAAACGGCAAAGCGAGGCAGGAAGCATTTGGATGAAGATGTTGTGCAGTCACATCCGCTAAAATTTTTTGTTTTTGATATTTTGTGGGCTCAGGGTAAAAGTTTAATAGACCTTCCAAATTATGAGCGACGAGCAGTTCTTGAAAAAGTTATTCCAGCTGGAGATGTGATTGCTCCGATATCGCAAGTTGTTTGTTCGTCTGGAGCACACGTTGATGCATCTTTTTTGCATGCGATTTCTGAAGGGCTAGAAGGAATTGTTGTAAAGCGAAATGATACGCCATACACCCCGGGAAAGCGAAATTTTAATTGGATAAAATTAAAACGAAAAGAAACCGGAGAGCTTGCAGATACTGTTGATGCAGTTGTGTTGGGCTATTATTTCGGCAAGGGCAGCCGAAGTCTTTTGGGCATTGGGGCTGTTCTTTTGGGTGTGTATAATCAGACTTCGTGTCTTTTTGAGTCGATTGCGCGATGTGGCAGTGGTCCAACGGAGCTTGAATGGGCAGGGCTTAAAGAACTCTGTGATCGTTTTTCTTTTGACCATAAACCAGGAAATGTTTTGGTTTCCCGTGAGCACGCTCCTGATGTTTGGGTGGTTCCAGAAATAGTTGTTGTTGTCAGGGCAGATGAAATTACTATTTCGCCGTTACACAAGGCGGGAAAAACAGATACCGAATTGGGCTATGCATTACGATTTCCGCGTATTATGCAAACGCGAGATGATAAGCAAGCGATTGATGTAACAACAGTTGATGAAATTAAGCGATTATTTGAATTGCAGAGGAATAAATGAGTACAAAAACAATTATAGCAATTGGTGGTGCTGGTTTTTCGCGTGTAGGATTTGCAGTAGAGCGTTATTTACTTGAGCAAACTGGTAAGCAAAATCCTAAAGTTCTTTTTATTCCAACGGCATCTGGCGATGGACCGTATTATATAACTCTTTTTTATGAAACGTTTAATCAGTTGCCTTGTATTCCTCGACATTTATCGTTGTTTAGCTTGCCAAAAAACATAGACTTAGAACGTTTTGTGTTGGAGCATGATCTTATTTATGTTGGTGGTGGAAATACTAAAAACATGCTTGCGTTGTGGCGCATGTGGGGATTGGATCTTATTTTACGTAAGGCCTGGGAAAAAGGAATTGTTCTTTCTGGAACGAGTGCTGGATCATTGTGTTGGTTTGAACAAGGAATAACAGATTCGCTTCCTCATAAATTAACTGTTTTAGAATGCCTTGGTTTTTTACCGGGAAGTAATTGTCCTCATTACAACGATGAGAGTGATCGAAGGCCGTTGTATCATGAATATCTTTTGTCTGGAGAGATTTGTTCTGGTGTTGCTCAGGATCAATCAGTGCTGCTTCATTACAGAGAAACAAGTTTATATAAAGTTGTTTCAACAAAATTTTCTCAACGGGCGTATGACGTAAAGTGTTTAAATGGTTCAATTCTTGAATCTCAGATAGAACCAGGATTGCTGGAATAGTTTCCCCTACCTCAATTATTGACTGATTTTTAGTCATATTCGTACTCTCTGCGTGTGCTGTCGAGCACAATTTTCGCGTTGAGAGGGGAATTTGTATGCGTGTTTACTTAGTATTACTGTGGGTTGGACTTATTTTTTTGAGTGGAGATTCTGGGGCGTATTTTTCGCGTAAGCCATTTTATACCTCATCGCACGCGTTGCCTTCGCCTTCTCATCTTGCGATGGAAGATCTTTTGAATAAGGTTTTTAATAATAAGCCTACCGCAAAGCCTTTTAACTTTTCCTCGCCCTATTCAACGATGAATTTAAATGCAGGATCAAAATTATTTCTAAATTCAGGGGTGTTTGAGGTTGTTGGAGGAACGGTTACGCAAGAAGAAGGAGCGACTGTTTATGGTGAAATTCGAGTTACGGAAGATGGTAGATATGTTCATGAATCAGGAACGACTGCTGTTGGGCTGTATGGTAATTTTACTCAATTAACATCAGGTGAATTTGTTTTGGGTGGAAATACTCGGATGTCTGCAACATTTGGTCCGATTTCAGGTGCTGTTTTGGTTAGAAATCAAAATAATCGAATTGAGGGAAATGCGTATTTTCAGCAATCGGTAACTCTTGAAAATTCTTCTGCGGTTCTTACGCTGGCTGTTGGAACTGTTATAAGTAAACCAATTTATTTGAATGGTGGAACATTAATTTTGGACTCAGACCTTTCCTTTGGATATGAAGGATATTTGGTTGGGCCGGGAACTGTCGATGGACAAGGAGCAGGCTCTTTGAGGTTTTCGGGGACAGCTGATCAATGGAATACGGGTTTAACATTTAAAAATGTTCATACGCTTGAGCTTTCTGGGTCGACAAAGCTTACGGGAACCTGGAATTTTGAGGGCGAAACAAACATTATAGGCGGAGGGTGTCTTCTTGATACAAGAGCCTTGGGGATTTTAAATCTTCGTACGGGCGCTGTTGTTAAAATGAATGGTGTAAAAATTGGAAATATGAAGCAAAACACCCTGAGTCTTACTCCAACTTCAACGGCTTTTTTTTCAGACTCAACCTTAAGCCTTGCAGAAACTATTACACTTACGTCGGGTACGTGGTATGTAAATTCAGATTCTGTTTTTTCAATAAAAGAAAATGAGTTGTTTGTAAGCACTCAAGGAAGATTGATGGTTGATGCCTGCACATTATGGCTAGATTCATCAGATACAACGGGATTGACCCTTTTTCAAGGGAACGATTCGTTGTTTGTAAAAAAATACAATCAAGGATTGTTACGTGTTATGACAGATATGGATAAGGTTACCTCTGGAGCATCTCGTCGATTGTTAAATGGTGATGTTCTTGACGATATTGTTTTGACTGAAAACCTAAGTCTTCGAACAAATCAATTTATTACGTATGGGGGAAGTGCGGTTCTTGACGGAAGTGGAACATCTATTTTGTTTGCTCGTGGTTCAGTTGGTCAGTTAAATGTTCCTTCTGGAGTTACGTTAACGATTAGAAATTTGAATTTAATGCGGATCACAAATGGGGTGTTAAATGTGCCGACAGGAGCTCGTCTTAATATATCAAATGACGTTTTAATTGAGTTAGATCAAAACACGACTCTTTCTACGGGTATTTTTACGATGATTGGTCGTACGGATATTTTAAGAATTCGCGGAAATGGTGGACGAAAAAAATTAATATTGGCTCCGGCTGATGAAGGGTTTCAATTTAACATTAGATCAAACACCTTAATGCTTGAAGACGTTGAATTAATTGGTATTGAGCATATTCAGTATTCGTTTACAACAGATGCCTATGACAATCGAATTGTTGGTGTTGTAGGGTTAGATGGTGTTTCAGTTATCGATATTACTCGAGATACAAATATGAGCTTGATGGTTAACGGTAGGGATTCTGGACTTGTTCTACTTAACAATAATTTAACGTTAAGTGGAAGTGTTCTTTTTGGGTTAGCTCCTGAAAATATTTTAAATATTATGTTTGCATTGCAAACGGGCTCAGATCTTCCGCGAGTAACTCTTGGGGATGGTTTTTGTACGTTAACTTCTGTTGGTGGAAATGCTGGTATTAACTTTATTAATGACCAAGTTACTTTGGATTTGTTGAAAGATAAATCGATTATCGCGGGCGAGCGTTCATTTATTTCTGGAAAAAATATTATTGTTACCACAAGTCCAATTCGTGTTGCTTCAACACAATTTTCTATTCGGCAGGGAACCGATTTATCTTCAAGTGGAATTGAAAACCCAATTGATGTTATAACGAGTCGCTCGCCTTCGCTTTTTTCTGATTTGATGGGTGATTTGTGGACTGCGTATCATTTAAAAGAATTTGAAAATATTCGGGAAAAAGCAGAACGAGATTATTCAGCATATTTGGATGAAACCGTTTTCACTCGTTCTCTTGAAACAAGAAGAAGAATTTCTGTTCCTGCGCCTACCGTTCGGGTGATGGGTCGTCTTGCCTTGTCTCGTGCTGTTGGAGCTGTTGCGCTGACTGGTGGTGGTTCTGTACATAGATTTTTGCCAGATAATTGGATTCCTTTTAGTGCAAGTTTAACGGGAGGATCAAAGCTGGAGCAAAATCGTGTTCGTCCATATACGCCGATTCCGCTTAGAGATCCTGCTTCATTGCAAACGCCATCACAAGGAACGTTTGCGGGGCTCAAAGAGACAGACGTCTTGTACGTAACTAAGGGGCAGAATATCATGACAATTAATAGTAACTTTAATATTCTTGGGGATCTTGAAATCGATGAAGATGCTGAGCTTATTTTTGATTTGGCAAATGGCGCAATTTTAACATTTGGTCATTACAATGAAGGATTTATTCCTCGTTGGGGTACAGGAACTCCTCAGGGGTATGATTTACGTTTGCCAAAAAACTCTACGTTGCGGTTTCGTGGTAATGGAACGGTTCGCTTTTCTGATGGTTCACAAATTATTTTTGAGGGTTCAACGTTTGTTGAAACAATTTCTATCGAAAATCCAAGAAATTATGATGATAACCGTCCAGAGCTGGTTATTAGTGATTTTGCTTTGCTTGATGTTTCCGATCACCATCGCCTTGTTATAAAAGGACGTGGCAAGGTAAATATTGCAACAAATGGTTCGCTCAATGTTGGAGATGGATTGTTAACAATTGGTATGACAGATGCAGACTTTTTTGATTTTAAAGTTTTTAGAGCAGGAAGTATTGGGGTGAGTGTTCCTCGTCAAAAAATAGCAGATGCATATTCTATGGAAGCGCGTTGCTCTTTTAATCATGGATTTTTTAATTTGAATTTTAGTGATAAAGGTACATTAAAAATTGGGGATCGCGGAGTTGTCGAGCTTGGATTGAATTATAACGAATCAACGCGTGGATTTATTAATGAGTTTTATTTTAAGTCACAGGCCGTTCTTGATATTTCAGAGGGAGGAGCACTTGTGTTTGGTCAAAATTATTATGCTCCAGCTGGCTTAGATAATTTAATATTGCCAATGAAGTGGGATAATCAGGCTGGAGAGATTTATGGAGGTGGACTTGTTCGAGCGGTAGATGGGTCTGTTTCAGGCGGTCGTACGTTATTTCAAGCGGTATTGCAGCGAGCGTTTTTTGCAACGTCAGAAAGTTCTGGATATCAAATTGTGCGAAATTTATCTAAATATACATCTCTTCTGAGAAGAGCAATCGATTACTATCTGCCCGATGGCAACTATTATTTGGAGTTTCCATCAGGGACAAGGGTTTCTTTGAATTTTGGAGATATTATTCGAGCAGAGGATCCTACAACAGGCGTTGTCAGTGGTGTTTTTGGTACTTCTCAGTTTAATATAACACCAGGAGGGCTTCGTACAACAAGCTAATTTCTTGTATAGACAGACATTTCTGAGTATATCTTTGTACCGTTCGATTAAAGGTGTTGGGTAATTAGTGTGTGGGCTTAAGAATGGATCGTCACTTACTTGTATTGAATGTGATAGCTTTTTTTATAGGAATGTGTGGCGCGCATGAATCTTTAGTTTCGTATAATGCTCCATCTAGATTTAAAGATCGATATGCTTTTTCTGATTCTGAAGATCGTTTGTTGATGCAGCATGTTGTTGATCCAGGGTGGAATTTTAGTGGTAAAGTTTTTAAAAATGCTACAGAAATTTTTTCTGGGTTTTCGCATGTGCAGGCATCTGAAGCGTATTCTAATGTTGGAGAAGTTTCTGACAGTGCAGGTTATTGGCTCAAAAAAAATCCTCTATCGTTAAGGGACTTTTGTGCGCTGTCGGCTTTGATGGAGCAAAATGAAATAGTATATGACGGTCTTATTCCTGTTAATGTTTTTGGGTTACAGCCTGCAGAGGTTACTAAAGATGTTGCAGCAAGATCTACTCAACGCCATTTCTTGCGATATCTAGCAGGAAGGGATTTTGAGTTTAAAACAAAAACTAATAAGCAATCTTTTTTGTTTAATTATGCAAGTGCTTGTTGGAATGAAATGTTTTATTTGGGGTTTGAGTTTAATCTTTGTCGCGTGAGGCAGGACTTGGAGATGGTTTCTGTTTTTTCACCATCTGAAGCAAGTTTAGTCGCCAGTGATAAGCAAACAAATAGATATAATACTGCAACATCAGATTTTCCGCTTGAGTATCCAAATGGCTTGCAATCAATTTTTGATCGATTGATGTTACTTAAAAATTTTGCTCAAGATCGAAATGATGAAACTTTTACTATTGGAGATTCAAAGTTTTTTATTAATTTTCCTTTGAGTTA
Organism: Candidatus Dependentiae bacterium; assembly: GCA_016871815.1. Classification (NCBI taxonomy): domain Bacteria; species Candidatus Babelota bacterium. The sequence continues at coordinate 49,652 of VHBT01000001.1, read as the reverse complement.
CGAAAATCGTCGATTGGGAGCGTTTTCCATGTATGTGATTTTAGGTGCTCAGCAGCAATTTAATTCTAAAAAAATAATTCAAGCATTTGCAGGAAAGCCGTATCGAGGTCCCACAGTTGGAGCTTCGCTTGGATTTGTTGTTCCGTATTCAGATTTATTTAATTTTCATTTTTATACACATGCAAATTATTCGTTTGAATCACTTGTGATGCGTCGAGTTCCACGCTTTATTGATCGAAAAGTGAGTGAGGGTGAAGGTCCTATGATTTCGGGTACAGATGCAGATGTCTATTTAACGGTTCCACTTGCTTCTCGAGCAATAAGATTTAGAAATTATTCAAACGTTTATCAGCCGGATTCAACAGCTACAGAATTGTCAGATGGATATGTTTCAACGCGTATGCGATATGGTCCAGAGTTTGGCATGCAGGTTGGTAATTGCTTTAATAATTTATTTTCTAAGGATTTGTCATTAGATATTATGTATCGTTTTAATTTTAAATCGAATGATGTAATTGGCGCTCCAAATGGGGATTATGGATATGCACGTGATTTAATTACCAAAGACACACTGAGTATTAGTCATGCAGCTCTGGCTCGTTTGAATTATCGCTATAATGATTCAATTAAATTTTTTGCAGGTAGCAGTTCTGTTTTTGCTGGTCGACGATGCTTGAAAGAACAAGAATTCACGGTTGGTATTTTGGGTGTGTTTTAGCTTTTTTTGATGAGAGTGCTTTTAAGACTAAAAAAAAATTATTTTTGTGATACTGTTGTCCGGATGACTTTAAAGTTCCGGAGAGGCTGTGTATGAAAAAAGATTGCATTACCGTTATTGGCGCGCGTGAACATAATTTGAAATCAATTACTGTTGAAATTCCAAAAAACACATTAACGGTGATCACTGGTCCTTCGGGTTCTGGCAAAAGTTCATTGGCCTTAGACACTTTGTACGCAGAGGGAAAGCGTAGATATGTTGAATCTCTTTCCTCTTATGCCCGGCAATTTTTGGGAGTCTCTAAGCGACCTGATGTAGATAAGATTGATGGTCTTTGCCCTGCTATTGCAATTGACCAAAAAACGGTTGGATTCAATCCTCGTTCTACCGTTGGAACGATTACAGAAATTTATGATTATTTACGAGTTCTTTTTGCTCGAATTGGCGTTGCGCATTGTGCGTTGTGTAAACAACCAATTCAATCGTCATCTCCTGAGAGCATCATGCAAATGGTCTTGGTAAACTATCAGCAAAAAGATGTTATCATCGCAAGTCCTCTGGGTATTGATAAAAAAGGTGAGTTTAAAACAGAAATAGCGATAGCATTTAAAAAAGGATTTTTCAGATTTATTGTTGATGGTGTTTTGCATCGCATTGACTCTGAACAAGATATCTTAAAAATTGATCTTAAAAAAAATAATAAGCACACCGTTTTTACTCTTGTTGATCGACTTGAAATTGGGTCAGAGGATCATGTTCGATTGTCTGAAGCTGTAGAAAAAGCGATAAAAATGTCGTCTGGCATTTGTGCTGTTATTGATCCAGAAAAAGTAACGGAAAAAGATGGATACCAACTTTTTTCTTCATTGCACGCATGTTTGAAATGTGCAAAATCTGGACCAGAGCTTGAGCCTCGATTGTTTTCATTCAACTCACCATTGGGAGCGTGCCGATTTTGTAATGGAATCGGATTTGAATATCAAACATTACTCAACGATCCTGATGGAGAAAGTGCTTTACAGGAATGTTATTCTTGTCATGGCGCGCGACTTAAGCCTGAAGCATTGGGTGTAAAAATTTGTGATAAAAATATTTTTGAAGTTTGTTCATTGGCGCTGGATGATTTGGTTTCTTTTATGCAGCTTCTTTCGCTTCCTGCGGATCAAGAGTTAATTTCTGCGCCGTTAGTGCGTGAAATTGTTCAACGCCTTAATTTTTTGATTGATGTTGGTCTTGCATATTTAACTCTTGCTCGTCCTGTAAGAACGCTTTCTGGTGGAGAGGGACAACGTATTCGTCTTGCGACACAAATTGGTTCTGCTCTAACTGGGGTTTTATATATTTTGGATGAACCAAGTATTGGTTTGCATCAACGAGATAATGACAGACTTATTTTAACGCTCAAAAAATTACGTGATTTGGGAAATACGGTAGTCGTAGTTGAGCATGACATTGATACCATGCTTGCTTCAGATTTTATTATTGATATTGGACCTGCGGCTGGAATTTTGGGTGGAAGGGTGACAGCGGTTGGATCTCCTGCGCAACTTACGAAAAACCCCAATTCTTTGACCGGTAAATTTTTGTCGGGGGAGCGAGCGATTCTTGTTCCAAAAAAGCGACGAACCTTTCAAAATCACTTGAGTATTACCCAGGTAACAACAAATAATCTTAAAAAAATTGATTTCAGGATCCCGTTGGGTGTTTTTTGTGCGGTTTCTGGCGTCTCTGGTTCTGGCAAAAGTAGTTTGGTGATGCAAACATTAGCCCCGGCATTACGCCATTATTTTTCATCTGGCTATTATGGAACGGTGGGATTTGATGATCTTGAAGGAATTGAACATATTCGTTCTGTGGTGTTGGTTGATCAAACCCCAATCGGAAGAACTCCTCGGTCAAATCCTTCAACGTATTTAGGCTTTTTTGATGAAATTAGGGCTCTTTTTGCCGGCTTACCCGAGAGCAATGCCCGTGGGTATGGTCCTGGTCGGTTTAGCTTCAACGTTCCTGAAGGACGATGCTTTGACTGTGGGGGCGATGGAAATATTAAGATTTCTATGCACTTTTTAGAAGATGTGGTTATCCAGTGTAAAGGCTGTCGTGGAAAACGATTTAATCCGCAAACGCTTGAAATTTTATACAAAGGTAAAAATATTGCGGATATTTTGGAAATGTCGGTTCTAGAAGCGCGAGATTTTTTTGATTCTTTTAAGGGAATTGTAAAAAGACTGGATTTATTGTGTGATGTGGGGCTTGATTATATTAAGCTTGGACAGCCTTCAACAACCCTTTCTGGCGGAGAAGCGCAACGAATTAAATTGGTCAATGAGCTAGCAAAGCGTGGGGCCAATACATTGTATATTCTGGATGAGCCAACTACCGGTCTTCATAGTTCTGACGTTGAAAAGCTTCTTGTTGTGCTCAATCGGTTGGTTGATCGTGGTAATACTGTTTTGGTTATTGAGCATAATATTGACGTTCTTAAGTGCGCGGATTGGATTATTGATATTGGTCCGGAGGGTGGCAAAATGGGTGGATTTATTGTGGCTCAGGGTACTCCCGAGGTTGTCGCAAAATCAGCTCAGGGATATACCTACAAATATCTTGCTCAGGCATTAAATCAATAAAAAATTTCAAAAAACGATAAATTGTGTGAATTTTTTGATAAATATCAGATACCTTTTGTGCAACTACATTCTTTTTTGTACGTTTTAACGTATACATGAAAGCCCTCTTGGGTAAGATTTTTTCAGGGATTGAATTTATGAAATTTATGCGTAATTTGAGTTTTTTTGCATTATTGGCAATCTCTTTTGCCACTTCAATGGTTTTTTGTCCATATGACTATGATGAAGACGGAAATCAGGTTTGGATCGGCGGTCATTCGCATAAGCAATCTGGGGTTGTATCCCGATTAAAGCAGCAAGAATTTATTCGTAAAGAAGCTGCGCGGTATGCAAATCGGCTTAGAGCGGTAGATGATCTTTTGAGAGTTCTTAGTACTCTTGGAGATAAAAGGGCAGCTATTGATGCTTTGCTAGAGAAGAAAGATCAGGACAAAGAATATTCAGATGCGCTTGCTGTTGCATACTCGTGTATTGCAAATGCATCTGATGTTAAGCAGGATGAAATTGATAAAATTACTGAATATAAAAACTGGTGTCGTGAGAGTGAGTTGGCTCTTTCAAGTTACGATTCGATGGGCAATGAAATGCTTCGAGTATTTGTGGGTCCTCAGTCGTCAGTCTATGCTTCAACGTGGTATGGAAAAATTGGATATGCAATTATCGTACCTGCTTTAAATGCGTGGGGTCGTGCTTTTGATAAAGAGTTGGAATCAGCATCAACAAGTTTTATGAAGCGTGCATCGCGTATGGCTCGTGTGTTTTTTGCTCAAATGGGTTTTATTTCTCCGCTTTCAACCGAGCAGGTATCTTCATGGATCAGGGCGTTAGAAAAATATCGTGCATCGATGGATAAATTAAGCAGTAGTTCTGCTCAGGATTCCTCTTTTGCAAATACGTTTGCGCAGCGAAATGCAAGTAAAGTAGAAAAAGGACTTCTTGGGGCAAAAGAATCCGCAAAAGATTCTGTTGTCGATCTTGATTCTGCAGCAAAAGGAGTTGCTCTACTTAATCCGGTGAAAGCTTATGCAATGAGATCAATTCCTGCGCATGTAACTATTACTGAATCGGTTACAATGCTTTTGAGAAGTCAATTGTCTGATGTTGTCCAGTCGATTGATGTTTCATATTCAGATCAGCGTTTGCTGATTAATGAATCTTTAAAGATGTTGGATGAGATTAATTTGATGATTCAAGCTTCTTTTTATGAAAATAATGAACTTGTTCTTACTCAAAAAGTAAAAAATAGCTTACTCGCACAGTGTGATCACGTTATTTCGAGTTTGGACTGGTTGTGTGATATTTTAAACAGCAATAAAGATACTTCTTCTCCGGAGCCAAAAAGTTCTCCAGCTCGATCATCGCGCAATAATCGCTTGCTTGGCGACTAGTTAGATGACGGTTATGAACCGATTATTTTTAAGCTTTTTTCTTTCTGCAAGTTTGCTTGCATTGCCACAAGCCTCTCGTGATTTAGTATTGGTGGATAATTCTCTGGTGACAGTTTCTTCTGACCATATGATGCTTGCGATTGCAGATCGTGTGGAGCAGATATCTGCGCGTGTTCAAAAAAGAAATTTGATAGCTGCAGGGGCTGGGATTTTGGCAATTATTATCGCATGGAAACTGTATAGATCACAGACAAGTTCTGTGCCTGTGGCTGCTGATAATGGAGCAACAGCAACGCATCCTCAACTTACCATTTTCGGAAAAATTAAAGATCAATTTTCAACGATTTTTGCATTTACCATAGCTTCGGTGTTTGCAACCTTTTTGACGACGGATGTGTTTCCTGGTGTACGTGATTTTGTATATTCGATCTGGAAAGGGCAGGACAATGTCCGCTTGTTTAAGATTCTTATGAATGCCTCGCTTGTTTCTTTGGAAAGTACATTGCTTCGCAAGAATTTTTGCTTTTCTCTATTGGATCAGCAAATCAAATCTAAATACAATTCACATTTGATCGCAATTCAACGTTATGTCGTTGAGCTGTCTGCAATGATTATAAAAAAATCTTCTGATGCTGGAATCGTCGTTGAAGGAGAAGTTCTTCAATTACTTTCTCAGCTTGAGCGTGATATTGCATTGTTGACTGCTGATTGCCTGGCTGGAAAATATGCAGAAAGTGTTGAGGGCAATGAAATTTCTGCAAAAAAAATGTTTTCACGGACGAGAGAAACAGTATATCGCTTAGAGGATATTTTTTATTCTTTCTCGCGTGCTGCAGATCCTATGGATCAGGAGGCGTAGGCTGTGAAAACGAACAGATTACTAGTGAGTTTTGTTTTTCTTTTTGTTGGTTTCTTGTCAGCGGGAGATGTTTTTTTAGCAGAAAATAGAGCAGATGTTGTTGCGCTTTTTACCAAGTTGCGTTCAATGTTTGGGAGTAAAGTGGTAAGTCATTTTGCATCATTGCAAAAGCCACATGATTTGGTTGCTTGTTTGGATAGTATTTCTGATCAATTAAGCCAAGAGCCACGAGATATTAATAAAATTGGGTGGGGTGAAATTCTTAGAAATTTACAGCAGTATGTTTTTGGAATGGAAAAACTCTACGTTGTTGATGACTATGATGTTCTTTTTACGGGAACAAGTAAAGAAAAACCGCCACAGCAAGCAAAGCTTTTTTTGGAGTGGTGGAAGTTAAACTATCAAGATTCCTATGTAAAATTTTTTGGAATTTATTTTGATTATAATGCAATTACTATTCAGGCTATGGCTAATTTTGCCTGGGAAACGGTTGATGCTGATATTTTATATACCGATCGTGATTTAATTGGTTCTTTAGCTGCGCTTAATAAATGTGTACGACTTTTTGATGGGATTGATAAGTTTAAACAAAAATATGAACGGCAGGCTAAGAAAAAAATAGAATTTATCAATGCGATGCGTAAGCGTCTTTTGCTGCGAAAAACAGAAAAAGCAGGCGAACTTTTTACGGGAATCGTAGCCTCTGTTCCGCGTGTTACAGATTACTATGGAATTTGCGATCTTCCCGAAATGGCGAACAAGTCTTTAGGGCGATTTTCTGAAAGCTTTTTATCGTTATATGGGATTGGTCGAGATGAGCGAAGTGGTCATGAATATCATGAATATTTGCTTGATGAAACGGCTCAATCGTATACCAAATTAGAACAATCGGTTGTTGATGCGGGTCTTGATTTGCATGGGCGGATTATGATTATGGGGTACGAAGGTGCAGCATTTGAATCATATTTTCCGAATTATAAAGATTTGCTTGGCGATTCACTGTGTGATGAGACTTCGCTCAAGGGTAACGCGGGCTGGAGTAAGCCGCCGGCAAATTATTTTGGGTTTTTGACCGGATATGCGTTTCGTGATGCAAATCGAGTTGAGGGCCATGAAGGTCGTTTTGAGCACGTTCACGAAAATAGTGTAGAACTATACAACAGGTTTTTGGATTTATTACAGAGAGATTCTTTTAGGCAGTTGTATGGATTTGTTCAGTCTCATGAAAATTACATTCGTGATTGCATGATGAATGATGATGTTCCTGGTGCCCTTGAAGGGGTTCAAGAATTTCTTGGTCATTTGTATGAAAAAAACTTGATGATTAATGATGGTGATACTGTTGCTTCAATCGCAACTCAAGACATTTTGTTTAATCAAAAACAAATTCAAAAACTTGCAAAATCACCCGTTTCAACGCTGAAGTTCTACACTGGTGCAGATATTACTTATCCGATTGATTTGACCAAGCGACATAGTGAAAAAGCCACATATAACGCTCAGGAGTTTGTCAAAAAATTTGTAAAACAACTTGTTCCGCGTGATGGCGATTCAACGGTGTATGTCTTTAATAGTTTTGTGGATGGTGTGGGAAAAACAACTCTTTTAGGGAATATCAAAAACTGGATGAAATACGGTCCAGATATGGCTAAGTACGAAGCAGCAGATAACAGTTCATCTCAATTGGCTGATATTTTTGAATTTTCAAAAGATGTATTTGTTGCAGATTTGCCAGCTCAAATTAGTCATTTTACCTATAAACCCGATGGATACGTGTTTGTTGATGTAGCATCGGTTAAAGGGCTTGAAAATAAATCAAAAGAAGTTATGAAATATTTCTCTGAACACAAAAAAGATCTTGTCGAAGCTTACCAAAAGCGCTTGCAGGAAGTTTCGGTGTTAATTTCAGAAAAAGGATGGCATGCACCAGAATTAAACGATAAGAAGCGCCCAATTGACGCGTTTATGAAAAATTTACATTTGCTCAAGCGAGTTTCGTTAAATACCTGGATTCCTTGTGAATATGAAGGGCAGCCGTATTTGGTTGATTTTTCTGATTCTGGTGAAGTGAGGCTTTTCAAGCCATTTAAAGAAGGGCAGTCTTCCGGGCTTAAAAATATTCAAGCGGATCAGATGTTTTTCTTTGATGGCATTACCTTACCGTTGGAATATCAATCATTTTTGGACGATTTGACGAGTCGGTGTAAAGAAAAAGGGATCAAAAAGGTTGTTTTTGTAGACTTTTTAAGTATGTATCCACGCACACCACGCGAAACGGTTCGGGTAAATTATGTTATGCAGCAAATGGCGCTGTTGTACGCTGACTTTGATCAGCGAGATACGGTATACCGCGAAATTACAGATAATTGCGAAATGTTGGCATTGTTGTACCAGCGGCCATGGTTTGATCGATTAAAAGAAAATATAAAAAGAGAAACGCTTGTTCGTTGGGCATTGAATGCATTGTTGGATGAATGGAAAGTTCAAACCCTGAGCTATATTAACTTTGAGCGAAGTACAAAGCGAATTTCAGAATTATTTGAAGAATTATCTGCTGATTTTAAATCGCTAATTGATGAAGCTGTTGAAAAAAAATTGCTTAAAGCATCAGAAGAAGTTGAGCTTGTCTATGGTGAAAATAAAGATTTTGTTAACGTACAGCAGTTTTCTTGGGATAGCGTTGTTTCTTATGCCAAGGAATTGGAATCGGTATTTACTAATTTGGTGACCGATCGAGCATCGCGAAGATTGTGGGGAAGTTTTGGTGGTGATGTGGTTGAGAGCGAATCGGTTGTGGTTCCAGGGGAGTGTGATCGCGTTTTATTGACCACAAAATTGGATAAAGTTCGAGTTCGGTGGGTTATTGATCCTCAAGATCGAAACAAATTAACTTTGGTACCTATTTTTCGTATTTTGCGAGCAGTGTGGTATAACGCCTGCTATCAATTTATTACATCAACTCATTTGCGAGATGGTAAGTTCAAAATAAACCAACCAACCTTGTTGGCGCCATGGTCTGTGAGGTTTGGAACTAATGGATTTATTTATATTGTTCAGCCAAACATTAGTAATTATGAAGGTGAAGTAGATAAAGATATCGCCGAAAAAGACCCTGCATTTGCACAGTTTGTGAACACAGAAACAACTCAGTGGGCACAAATTAACAATCGTCTCTTGGCTCTGGATATTGACTTGTATAATGAAAAAAGGCCCTTAAATACTTCATTTAGAGAATATTCGTTTGGAAACGAAGAGCGTTTAAGTGAATCGGTAAATGCGCCTCAGGTGAGCAGATTTGTTACAACAAAATTGATTTCAGAGTTTGTTCAAGCGCGCGGTTCGGCCGATGTGTTGTTTTTGGAAAAAGCTGAGCGACGAATTGGAGAGCTCAAAACAAAATCATTGCTCAAAAAAATAGACGACCTTGTTCGTGCTGGTGATAAAAAAAGAGGAAAAGATCAGAAGGAAGGGCGCTTGGGAGCTGATGAAGAAAAAGCAGATAGCCTTGATGAGATGGGAAATAATGAACTGAGAAGTTTGGATGATCATGAGTATCCTGGCGTAAAGATGTTTTTAAAATTAATCACACGCATGGAGCAAGTTGTGCGTGACCCAGAAGCAACCTTGGTGGTCCGAAAAAATAATAAAAACGATATCAAAGTAGCGCTGATGCTTTTGGAAGAAGTTGTTTTACCACAATATTTTGGCGTTGTAAGCCAAGAAAAATTATATGAAAATTTTGAGCTGAACGAATCCTGTTCGGGCCTTAAGTAAGGAGAGAAAAATGTTTTTTGTTATTTTATTAGTATCGTTTTTATCGTTCGCCGGTTCTTGTGCTGGTCCAGATGTTACCTTGGCAGATGAATCTTCAAGTACATTTGAGCTTGTAAGGCCCGAATCGACTGGTGCTGGTTGGTATGAGAAAGATTTACCGCATGGCGGAAAGGCGTTTGCAGAAAGACATAGGTTTTTTGGAGGTATTGTTAAGCGAGTTGTTCTTCGGGAAGATTATGAACCAAGTGGCAAAACGCCCGATGCAATTATCGATTTGTCTGATGATGATGCAAACGAAACTTTTCTACAAACTTTTTGTCCGTGTGGAGATCCTGTGTTGAGAACGCTTGGTGCAACAAAAGGGAGTGTTATCCCTGCGGGGGAAGACGCACAATCAATGTATTCAACACTGATTCATCAAATGGCTAAGTTAAAAAACAAACAATTGGGATCTTTCTACAAGTTTCTTCATGAGTTGCATTTGTTTTTTCCGAATTCTCTGCGAAGTCATCCGATTTCCGTAAAAATAATGAATAAATTATATCTTGATGGATCATTCACGCTTTTGGTTAAAACGATCGAAGGTCAAGAACTTTTTGTACGATGTGCGTGTGAATTTGATGCTATTGATTGCGCGTATGTGGTGAATCTTTCTGTTGAAAAAGGGTTTATCGAAAAGTATTCACACATTATCTATGGATTAACCTCAATGTTGTTTGAGATCGAAAAAAATAGAATGGGATATTTGTGGGCTGTGGGTTGTATTTATCTGCTAGGAACTTCTTTTTCGGTGATTTTACGATTGTTGTTGCGTCCTGGCGGCTTGAACCTTGGGTTTGTTCATCTTGGAGCGCCGGGAGATCCTCAAAATCCGTTCTATGGTCATGATGTTAAAATAAATCAAATTATTGCAGCGACGTCTGGGATTTGTCTTTTGGGGTCTTTGCTTGGTCTTAATCAGTTATATCAATCAAGTAAGCCGCTTCTTGAAGATTGAGTTTTGATTTAAAAAACAAATAAATTACGAAAAATGTGCTTTTTTCAAGTAGTCTTCGATGATGAACCGTATTACTGTTTTGTTAAATTCTATCTTCTTTGTGACGTCTTTTATTTCGGAGTAATTTAATTTTAACATTAGTTCGAATTCAGTTTTTGTTAAATGGACCAGAAGGGTGATATACATTTCGTTTGTTAAATATGATAAATGAAATTTTAATATATTTAGGGAAATTTCTTTGTGGATCTTGGAAAAACCATTTTGAGCGATTGAAAAAAATAAAAGAATTTGAAATATTTTTAAAAGATTTGTTGCGCAGGAAAGGGCAACAGAGGGTTTGTACGAATTGCAAAAATACTCACAAGCAGCAGTAACATACCGTTCTGATAAGCCTTCTGATAATCCAGAAGGCATTAAAGCTTTTGTTATGTGATGAGAAGACGATAAGCTGAATAAATTTGATTTTTGAGTTAAGTAGAAGGGCTTTAACAAATCGCTTTTTTCGAGAGCATCAATTGAATCGAATGTTTTTTTTACAAGAATTAACAGCTCTTCGGCAGAAATTGGTGTGGAGATATTTGAACAGATGGGAGATATCGCATTTTTCAAAAATACTGGTAAAACGTCAATTCTTGGCGAACTTTCATCTTTTTGAATTGATAAAGACGTTGTCGATACCTCGCTCCAGATTTTTTTGAGTGAGGTATGAATACGTTCAAGATCTTTGTTTGTTATTTCTTGCATCCATTCAAGTTCTTCGATTTCTCCGATGTCACTGTCTGTAAAATCTTGGGGAGTCCAAAGATTTGTGGTTAGATTTTCTGATTTATCTTTGCCTTCAATAATAAGCTCTCGAGGACAGAAGGCCGGAGTAAGCAAGAAGAGAATAACTGCAAATAGAGCAACTTTTGTTAATTTGGACATAATTAAAGCTTTTTTTTTACTAAAAACATTAATTAAAATGTATTCTTTTATTTGATTAAGGTCTACATCAAGTTAGTTTAAATAAAAGCTTCAGGTACGTTTGGAGTGATGATATTTTCGTCTGAATCACAGTCTTCGAGCTTAGGAAATATTCCTGAATAAAACTCTGACCCAACATAACACCCAAATGCCATCGTAACCATCATAAATAATCTACTTATTGTAGTTTTTTTAAGCTGGTACTTCATCATAAAAGATCCCATAATTCCATGAAAAAATGCTATTCCTGCGGTTGCAAATCTAAGAAGAGGTTTTTTATTTACTTGGAATAAATGGGATGTAATGGCATAGATAAGATATGAATATTCAGATTCCATAAAATCTTGAGGAGCTGTTATTTTTGCAACTATTAGGCCATCTTTTTCATCGATGGTAAGGGTGATTGAAAGAGAGTATGTTTTATCAAAGGTTTTAATCAAAAGGGTAATAGTTTCGTCAGAGCCTTGTGATAGGATGTATTTAATTTTTGATTCAAAAAACCCAAACAATTCTCCAGATGGAAGTTCGTTAATTATTTTTTCTGAAAGATCAAATCTTAGAGTTGGGTTTTCATCATTTACAAAATGTTCTTTCGTGAAAAATTCTTTTTCCGGAGTAGAAAAATCAATTGTAATATTTGTCGTTGCTTGGGTGTTGGTGTTTCCTGGCTTGATTATGACTTGTTTGACGGAAGAATTTTCAAGGCGATTTTTTTCGGCAAACGCAATCGAACCGCTTTCAGAGTGTTTTTCGTACCATCCTGATAAATTGTTGCTAGGTTGAACAAATGTCCATTCATGGGCATCTTGGCCAGCTGTAATTCCCAGAGCTGCTTATAAAAAGGTAAAAAAAGCTAAAAGTTTCATATAAATCCATTTTTGATATAAAAAATCTTGTATACCTTTTTATCATACTTTGTTCTCAAAAAAGTGTTTTATGGCTGTAGGTTTGGGCTAAAAACGTAAAAATACATACAAAATTCTTTTTTTTCTATTCTCTCTGTAACTTTAGGCCGCGGAGATGAATTTTTAGGGTTAATTAGTTATATCAATCAAGTAAGCCGTTTCTTGAAGATTGAGTTTTGATTATTAATTTGACGTGTGCTGAGGGCTTTGTATCCTGGTTGATATGCAAAAAATTAATACAACCCATTTTCACGGTATATGTCTAGCGAAGTTACGCCATTAATGTCCCAGTATTTTGCGATTCGCAAAGAGCATCCGCATGCTTTGTTGTTGTTTCAGGTTGGGGACTTTTACGAGCTTTTTTTTGATGACGCGCGTATTGTTTCGTCAACATTGGCGCTTACGCTTACCAAACGTGGTAAATATCAGGGTGAAGATATTCCGCTGTGTGGAATTCCCGTTCATGTACTGTCTCATTATGTTGCAAAATTGGTTAAAGCTGGATTTTCGGTTGCAATTTGCGATCAGGTAACAAAGCCTGTTCCCGGTCAGGTTGTTAAGCGTGCGGTTACTCGGGTTTTGACTCCTGGAACATTGGTTGATGAAGGATTGCTTGATGACAAAAATTCTTCTTACTTGCTTTCGTGTGCGCAGCGCGGCGATTTGGTAGGAATGATTTTTGCAGAGCTTGCAACGGGGCAGCTGTTTGCAACAACTCTTTCTTCGGGCGATGAGCGATCGATCGACGCTGAGTTAACAAAGTTCTTTCCCGATGAAGTGATTGTAAAAAAAAGTGATTCAGCAATTCATCTGCAGAAGTCTTTCAAGAAAAATGGATATATCGCTCATCATATCGATGAAGACATTTTTTCTTTGGGATGTTCTGATGAATGGTGCGGAAAGACATTTGGACCAGAAACCTCACAAGAATTTTTTAAAAAACGAGTTTTATTTGACGCTCTTGATGTCTTGGTCAGGTATTTGAACAAAAATAATCCAGTAGCTTTTGATGCTCTTCGGCAAGTTCATTTTTACCAAAACACAGATTATTTGATGCTTGATGCCCCAACGCAAAAAAATTTAGATTTATTGGTTAATGCGCAACGCGGAGGCAATGACGCAACGTTGCTTTCGGTTGTTGATAGAACAAAAACACCCATGGGAGCTCGCTTGCTTAAAAAATGGTTAGTGCGTCCCCTGGTGAATAAAAAGCAAATTGTTCAACGCCAGCAAGTTGTACAAGCTTTCTTGGATAACCCTTCTTTGTTGTATGAAGCGAGTCAGCTGCTGCAAGAGCTATCCGATCTTGAGCGTATTGTTTCGCGCGTGGTTATGGGGCGAGCTACAAAATCTGATTTTTTGGGTATAAAAAAGTTTTTGCAGGTATCGCCACGTATTTCTACGCTCTTGTTTCCTGTTGCATGTGCTGTTGAGATGGTTCAGCAGTTACATTCGCAATTGTATGTTAATGATGCGTTTTTGTCTTATTTAGAAGCGAGCTTGAGTGAAGAATTAGGAGCAGCGTCGCTTATAAAACCAGGGTTTGACTTTGAATTGGATCAGCTTAAACACCGAGCAGAAAATGGTAACAATGAAATTTTAAAGCTTGAAAATCGTGAGATTGAACGAACAGGAATTGGCAGCTTAAAAATTCGATATACCGATGTTTTTGGATTTGGGATCGAAATTACCAAGGCAAATTATGGACAGGTTCCTGCAGATTTTATTCCGCAACAAACACTTTCGAATCGAACCAGATATGTGACCACTGAGCTTAAAGAGCTTGAAAGTGAGATTTTAGATGCGCGACAGCGTACAGCAGAGGTTGAACTTGCCGTTTATCAACGAGTAATTTCAGAGGTTGTGCCACATATTTCTGCGTTGCGCATTTCTGCGCAAGCAGTTGCAGTGTTAGATGTTTTGATTGGCTTTGCGCAGCTTGCGTTTGATCGTCGATATTCACGGCCAGAGATAAACGAACACGGCCTTATTGAAATTGTTGGCGGTCGTCATCCGGTGGTTGAATCTGTTATTCACAGTATGTTTGTACCAAATGATACGCGGTTAGCTTCTGATTCGTTGATGCATATTGTCACTGGTCCAAACATGGGTGGTAAATCGACTTATCTTCGTCAAGTTGCATTGATTTCTATTCTTGCGCACGTTGGGTCTTTTGTTCCTGCTGCGCATGCAAATATTAGTATTCTTGATCGTGTATTTACGCGTATCGGCTCTGGTGATGATTTGGCTGGTGGCAAGAGTACGTTTTTTGTTGAAATGGAAGAGACGGCGATTATTTGTCAGCAAGCAACAGAAAAAAGCTTAGTGATTTTGGATGAAGTTGGTCGAGGCACGAGCACGTATGATGGTATGGCACTCGCTCATGCGATTTTAATTTATCTAACTCAAGAGCTTAAAGTTTCTGGCCTCTTTGCAACGCATTATCATGAATTGTGTTCATTGGCAGATGAGTTTAGTGTCATAAAAAATTATTCCATGCAGTGTCGAGCAACGGCACATGGGGTTGTTTTTTTGCATAAAATTATTCCACAAGCAACAAGAGAAAGCCTTGGTGTTGAGATCGCTCGCCAGGCAGGAATTCCTAAAAAAATTGTTGACGATGCGCGAGCTTTTTTGAAGGTTGCTCATACTCAAAATCAAGCGACAAATGCTTTTTATGGAGCAGAAAAACTGACTTCTGAATTGAAAATTCAAGAGGATCCGTGCAGAAAATTTATTAAAGACCTTGATATTGAAGGACTTTCTGCTCGCCAGGCTCTTGACGTGTTGTATCAACTAAAAAATGAAATTTTATAGATTTACGTGAAGTTGATGGTTGTTGTGTCTGAAAAGGGAAGAAGTGAAATAAGTTTTCTTCGTTGATGCTGGCACTGTGTTTGGTTGTAGGTCTGATCTATTGTTTTTGATTCATGATGACTGGTTGTTTCTAAGATCCAGCGACTTACTTTGTAGGAAATTATTTTATCAATTTCTGGCTCGAGCGCTTTTGCGCTGTATGATCGAGTGACCTGAAGAAGAGATTTTTCAGCAGGAGAGGTTCCAGGAACAATCATGGTTACCAGAGAGAATTGTGGGATTATTGCCTTGCCACTACAATTTCCAGGACCAACTAAAACAGCGGCCTCGACTAGGTTGATTGTTACGTGCGGTATGTGGTTGTCGCAAAGCATTTTTAATATTTCACTCAGCGAATTTACATCAATTTCATCGTTGCTGCATGATGCATAATGACTTGGATGTCTGCTGAATGTTGCAAGTAAAATAACGCCACGAGATTGTTTTAAGGTATCAATTGTTGCGGCGTCCAGCCCGAGTAGTCCAAGAGCTTTAGAACCTTGAGCGATAACATATTTTCCAGCACATGATGATGAATCGCTGGTGTCTCCAAGTTCTCTAAATTCAGCTTCTGAATGCAAAGATTGTTTTATATAAGCTTTTGATTTTTCTTTTAAGTAATTGAGTATTCTTGGGATATTCATTTGGTTGACTTTTTTTCTTATTCTTCGAGCTGTGCAGCGATTTCGCATGGTTTTTAATGCGCAGCCGCCAAAAACGGTGAGCGCACTAATTATTAATGTTTGTAAAACCCGTTTTGAATCGAATTTATACCAGGCTTCTTTTTCAGTGTTAGAATCAGAAGAAGTAGCGTTTGGTTGACCAAAAAGAGTTGTTGTTGTGCAAAAAAGAAGTAAATACAGATGAGTTTTTTTCATAGATTAAAAAACCTTATGTGATGATTGCATGAAGTGGTCTCATTTTATAAAAATTATTTTTGGCTTAGACAGTTTTTTTAAAAATAGATATGTTTTTAAATAGTTTTCTAAGCATTCAAGGGGAGATTTAAAAATGTCAGGTCATTCTAAGTGGGCAACGATTAAGCGTAAAAAAGCAGCCCTAGATTCAAAGCGCGGAAGAATTTTTACTAGGCTGGGAAAAGAAATTTCTGTCGTTGCTCGTGACGGGGGAGGGGATCCTTCATTCAATCCGCGACTTCGATTATTGATTGATAAAGCAAAGGCAGCAAATATGCCTGCAGATAATATTGATCGTGCAATAAAGCGTGGAACTGGAGCGGTTGATGGTGCGCATTATGAATTTCATCGCTATGAAGGTTATGCAACAAATGGCGTAGCTTTGATTGTTGAAACATTGAGTGACAATAAAAATAGAACGGTTGCTGATGTTAGACATTACTTTAATAAGCATGGTGGACGTCTTGCGGCAGATGGCTCTGTTTCTTGGATGTTTGCACACAAGGGACAAGTAACCGTGGCAAAAGATGGAGCGACAGAAGATGCGCTTTTAGAAAAGCTTATGGAATACGATATTGATGAAGTTTTTGAAGATGAAGATGGTTTTAAGGTTCTTGGGCCAGTTTCGAGTCTTGATTCTGTGAGGCATGCCGCCGAAAATGCAGGGTTTAAGGTGCTTTCTGCAGAAATGATCTGGAAGGCGAAAGATGTTGCTTCATCGTTAACAGATGAGCAGGCAGAAGGTGTTGCAACTTTTATTGATGGACTTGAAGATATTGATGACGTTCAGGCGGTATTTGATAACCTGGGCTAAAAAAGGGCTAATGATATGATCGAAAGTATGACAGGTTTTGCAACTCGTACATGTGAAATTTCATTCACAGATGCACAAACTGAAAAAAGAATTGATCTTCTGATTGAGCTTAAAAGCCTTAATTCACGCTATTTTGAGGCATCGTTTCGCGTGCCGTCCTCTGTTGCTCGATTCGAGCTTGAACTTAATTCGTTGCTTAAAAAGCAACTTATTCGTGGACGTGTTTTTTGCTCTATAAAATCGGCAAAATCACAAGAAATACTCGAGTCGTATCAGCCGGTTCATGACGTTATAAAAGGGTATGTTGCTTTTGCGCAAGAGTCTGCCCAGCGCTATGGATTACAAAATGATCTCTCGGTTGCCCAAGTTTTGACTGCTCCAGGTGCGTTTGTTCCTACGGCATTAGAAATGTCAGAGGCTCAGGAGGAAGCATTTTTTGATGCGTTTAAAAATGTTTGTAATGAGCTGCAGGTTTCGCGAAGACGAGAAGGGCATGCGTTGTTTTTGGATTTGCAAGAGCGCGCAAAGATTTGTATTCATCGGTTAGGAATAATTGAAGAATCGTTTGCGTCTTTTTTTGAGCAGAAGAAAAAAGAGCTTGCAGTGCAAAAAGAATTGTGTTCCGATCAAGAAAAAGTTATGCAAGATCCTGGTTTAAAATTGAAATTGGATGAGCTTTTTTCGGTTGTACACAAGGGTGATATTCATGAAGAAATTGTTAGGTTTAAAACACATTGTGCTTCTTTTTCAAAATTGATTTCTGATTCTTCGTCAGAAGAAAAAGGTCGTCGACTCGAATTTATCTTGCAAGAGCTTAATCGTGAAGTAAATACGATGATGGCAAAATCTGTAGTAGCTGCTATTAGTTCAGCTGGTATCGATATTAAGTGCGAGCTAGATAAAATGCGTGAACAAATTCAGAATGTTGTTTAAATCGCAGTTATATTTTGCAGGGCCGCGAAATGCGGCCTTTTTTATTTACATTTTTTCGAAAAAACGATTTTTCGCTGCTGCATAAGAGTCTGCGGTTAGTTCAGGAGCGTTTAAGGCATCTTCTCTGATTTGAGTAAATTCAGCTAAAAGATTTTGGTCGGCAAAAATCTTTTTTGTTGTAGCATAAAATTTTTTCGCGACAGGATTGTCTTTTTCGAAAATATGAAGATATGCAATTGGAGTGTTGTTGTGTGCAGCTGTTTTTACAAAAAGACGTCTATTTTCGATTCCGTGTTCTCCGAGTTTGATCCATCCTAGGTGCAGGAGATTTTCTGCGTTAATATCAAAATCGAGCAGAGATGTTGTTGTGGCTAGTAGATCTATTGCTGGTTGAGCGGGTGCATTTTTTACGCTAGTTGAACCAATATGCTGAATGGTGATCAATTGACGAGCAAGGGCGTCAAAAAGTTCTGTTTTTAATTGTCCAAATAAATATTTATATGATGACGAGTCGGTGGATAGTTTTTTTTGAGGAGCAAATTCTTTGATTTGCAAATATTTTTCGGGACTTGCTTTTATAAAAGATGCAAAAGCTGAGGTTTCTGGGATAGTTCCAATAAGACTGTAGATTTTTTTTGAAAATCCGCCGCGTAATTCAAGGCGTTCTTTTCGGGCTTTTTCAATCGATTCTGTAGATATTTGTTTGTGAGTTGCTATTGCAGAGAGCACGTCGTAAATATCTGCAAGTTCCGAGATGAGTTCATCGGAGTCTTTTGCTGTTATTACTTCTTTGGCTTCTTCGAGTAATTTTTTATACAATTCACGTTCGAAATCAGCGTTTTCGGTTAGGATTCGGTACGAAAGTGAACCGTTTTCCGACTCATATCGTTCAACAGTTTTGTCTCTTACTAGTTTTTCGCTTAAAAATTTAAAAATCACGATTTTGCCTACAGTTATTGTTATCTATCGTATAAATAATAGACTGGATTGAGTTGTTCGTCTAACCTTGCCAAAATAATAGGTAATTTATGACACCCGGGGGTTTGATTTGAAAAAAAAACGCTTATTGTTTTTGATTTATGATGGAGTAGAAAACTCTGTTTTTGAAAGTATGGTTCTTGCGCCAGCCAAAAAATATTTGTCGTTGGGATTGTATTCTAAGGTTGATATAGTTTCATTCGAGTCAGATTATTCTTCGGCTCTCGGGAAAGTAGACACCTTTGATCTTCCTGCAGGGTTGTCGATTATTTTGTATTGTCGAATGAGTGTTGTTACAAAACCGACATTGTGGATTCATGCGCCTGTTTTAGCAAGATTCATTTGGAGTCAGTGGTATGATGAAATTTTGGTGAGAGGACCTCTTGCTGCATATGTTTTGAATGTTGCAATTCATTGGTTTATACGAGTTCTTGATTCGACGTGGTCAGTTCCTGTGACTATTCAAGCCAGAGGTTTGGCTGCTCAAGAAGCGTTATTCACGTTTAATGCAAAATCTTCGCGGTCATGGTTTTTAAAAAAGCTCTTTTCATTAAGAGTTTCAACGTTGACCGCAATTGAGCAAGCTGTATATCAAAAAAAATCTTGGAAAGTACCGATGAAGATTACAGCAGTGAGTGAAGCCTTAAAAGATTATTTGGTGAGTTCGTTTGGAGCGAACAAGGATTTTGTCGTTCTGGAAGAGCTTGATATTACAGAGCCTGTCTCAAGAGAATTGGTGCAGCAGTGGCGAGAAGATTTTAGGGGTTATCTAAAAATTCCAGCAGATGCCGTGGTCTATGGGTATAGTGGTTCATGCAAGAAATGGCAGTGCGCGCGCGAAACCTTATTTTTTCTTGCAGATAAAATTGCAGAAAATCAAAATACATATGGATTGATAGTTACAACCGATGTTATAGAGTTTGAAGCTCTTATTTCTGAATTAAAAATTTCAAATACTCGGCTGATTGTAAAATATGTTCCGCAAAAAGATTTGCTTCCCATGATAAGTACGTTTGATTTTGGTTTACTTTTACGGCTTACACATGTGGTTAATTGGGTTTCTCGTCCAACAAAAGCTTTAGAATATATGGCGGTTGGGGTTCCAATTATTCACAATAAAACGGTTGGTTGGCTTGTTGATTATGATGAAAAAGTTGGAGCTGTTGGCAGTGAGATAACGCCGCACCCAAGACATGTTTCTTTATCGTAAAAAACGGCAAATTGACCCGGTGCAATTCCTTGATCATTATTTTGTAAACAAACAATAGCATTGTTTCCGTTTATGGTTATTGAGCACGGATTTTGTTCTGGTCCATGGCGTAATTTTACAGAGAGCGCATTAGTTGTTGGTGGTTTATTGATCCAGTGCAGTCGTTCAACTAAAAATTCTTTACGTTCCATCTCTGGAGCATGATATTTGCATGATATGTAAACGATATTTTTGGTAGGATCTTTTGTGACGACGTACCATGGACCACCAGAAAGACCAAGTCCCTTTCTTTGTCCTATGGTGTAAAACCAAAAGCCGTTATGCGTTCCTAGTTTTTTTCCTGTTTCAAACTCAATTAAATCACCTGTTTTTGTGTCTAGATGGTGTTTTAGAAATTCATCAAAGCTAATTTTGCCTAAAAAACAAATGCCATAGCTGTCTTTGCGCTTTGCGGTTGGTAGGTTAAATGAATCAGCGAGTTTACGTACTTCTTCTTTCGTGTATTTTCCGATGGGGAATAGTGCTCTTTTTAATTGTGATTGGCTTAGGTGAGAGAGAAAATAGGTTTGATCTTTAACGGTGTCTGGCGAACAGAGTAAATCGACTGTTCCGTCATCATTTGTAACTGTTTGGGCATAGTGACCTGTTGCTACTTTTTCATACTCAAGAGAGATTTTTTTAAAAAAAGCATCGAATTTAACATATTGATTGCACAAAACATCTGGATTGGGGGTTCTGCCTTCTTTGGCTTCTTTGACGGTGTATGAGACAACAGCATCCCAATATTCTTGTTGAAGAGAGATTATTTCAAGGGGAACGTCAAGAAAAGCACAGGTCTCTTTTACAAATAAAAGATCTTCTTCCCATGGGCATTCGCCAAGGAAAGAAAGTTCATCTTCAAGCCAAATTTTTAAATAAAAAGCAGTAACATCGTAGCCAGCGTGTTTGAGCAACGCCAAAGATACGGAGCTATCAACTCCTCCAGAAACTAAAACAGCAATTTTCATGTGATAATGATACAAATAACACGGTTGATACTATTGAGTATATCAATAAAACATGCTTTATAAAAATGCGATTAATATCCCATTCTTGTTGTTGGGTATCCCGCTTGAGGGCGTCCCCTCATTTGCTGTGGGTATTGTGAGCTTGTCATTGGCATTCTTCCTGCCATTCCAGGAACCATGCCCCGTTGTTGTGGTTGCATGTAGGGAGCTTGAGGTCTGAGTCCAGGTACAGTTCCAGCTCCTGTCATCATTGTTCCTGTTCCGTCCATCATACTTCCAGGTCGAGCCATCGATGGAGCGGGAAGTAACGGCATTTGCATTGGAGAGTTTGCAAAATTTCGTGGTCGTAGTTTAAATCCTTTAAGTTTTGAATTTTTAACTAAAGAAGCCTTATTTTTTCTTAAAATAGCCAGACTTTTGCTAGCTTTTGTTGCTAAAACAGGACTTTTACCTGCTGACTCGATAGCGATTGTGGTGTTGAGCAACAGTGCTTGTAAAACAGAATCTGCGGTGTAGTCGCCACCAAATGTGCTGCTTGAGCCAGACTTTGAGCCAATAAGTTTTACAGAGGATAAAAAAGACGTAGCAGTTTTTTGAAATAAACGGTCTAAAACAATGCATGGAAAGTTTGCAATGGAATTTGATGCGCTATTCCAGTTTACAGGGCGGTTGTTCATCATGTAGCCCTTTTCAAAGAAGTATCCAATCAAGTTTGCTCCATCAGCGGCGGTTGATTCTTCCATCATATATTCGCATGCTTCTGCTGCAAGGCAAATAAGCAGAAGATCAGAATCGTTTTTTGCAAGAAATCCAGCTTGAGATGCAACATCTGTGGTTCGTTTTGTAAAATAATTGGCAATAGCAGTAAGATCTTTGGTGTACATACCAAGGGTTGTTGTTTGCAGTTCATACATTACCGATCCTTTTGTTGGGCTGCATAAAAGATGGTCTGTTGCAAATGCATTTGCCCTGTTGACTCCAAGGCTATTAAGATTTGTTGGTCGAATAAGTTGTCCTCCGACAATCGCGTTGTACATTAAGTTGAATGTTTCTGCGGCAACAATCCACAATTCATCATGCGATCGCTCACTGCCTTTTAGGCCGTTGAGCCACCTGAGAATGCCATCTTTAAAAAGAAGAAACGCAAAGGTTTTCAGTCCCATTGATGTTTGTTGAATAAATGTAGGATCTACAATAAGTGAGCTGAGCATACGAGTACCTCGTATAAATGCTCGTTCTTCTAGCAATTCAACATCAGGAGAGCGAGCTTCTGAAAGAATGCCTTCGATTTGAAATAATTTATCAATATAGTTTTTTTCTATCTGGTTTTCAGTAAATGTTCCATCTGGGGCTGTTGTTCTGAGACAAACTGGTTGAACATAAAAAATTTGTTGGTGAATTTGCCAAAATATTCTAGCAGAAGGAGTTACGGTGTGAGACGTAAGTCCTTTTTTGAATGATGGATTACGTTCTGCGGCAGTTATCATATATGCCATAGCAATAAATTTTTCTTGTTCTGCCGCGTCTTCTGGGAGAGGTGTAATGTCGCCAGAAACTTTTTTGGATACTTTTCTGATAACCCTTTTATATCCGGGGCTCACTGCGTTCATGAGCTTTTGAATGCCTGAAACAGCTTTGTTGATAAGCGCAGAGGTTGACGCTCCGGTTTCGGTTGAAGCTGCAGTTGCTGCAAAATTACACCCTTTAAACACTTTTTCTAATTTAAGGCAGGTGCTGACAATATCTTCTTTTGGAGTTCTGAGGGTTATTAATGCAGCATCGTCAAATGCACTTTCTGCCTCTGCGATACTAACTGGAGTAACACCATATGATGGTTGCATTCCCGTTGAATTTGTCATGGAGTAGGGCGGTGTCATTGATGAAGTAGGCATTCTTCCCGCAGGGAAAGCTCCCATTCCGGGGCTTTGCATAGAGTATCCCCCAGCCATTGTTCCGTACGAGCTAGGATACGTTGAAAGTCCAGAGGGAGGTGTTGCTTGGTAAGACATTCCTGTACTTCCAACAGCAGCAGCAGTTGCGCGAAGCATCGCGAGCTCATCGGCCATAAGATCTTGTTGATATCCTGTTGATGTGCCGTATTGAGGTGATCCTGTCGCGTAGGCTGGTGATGAGTAAGGAGATGTGAGCACTTGCCCATAAGCATCGGTCCCATAAGATTTAAGAAAAAATATATTGAAAGTAAATATTGCAGCTATCACGCCGCAGGCGACTTGGGACATTTTTGGCATGTGAAATTGTCTCCCATAATTTTTGCATACAAGGGTTAGGCTTATGCAAACAAAATGCCAGGAACCGTTTTGATTGTGCAAGAAACGATGAGTGTAGAGTCTTGATAGAGTAGGGATTTGTTATAAACTTTGTAAT
This sequence comes from Candidatus Dependentiae bacterium, assembly GCA_016871815.1. Lineage (NCBI taxonomy): Bacteria > Candidatus Babelota bacterium. The sequence continues at coordinate 26,321 of VHBT01000001.1, read as the reverse complement.
ATCGATTGTTTTTTATCAAATTAAGAATTCTGACATGGCTAAAAATAAATTTTATTGTACGACTCCGATTTATTATGTGAATGCAGCGCCTCATTTGGGAACCTTGTACACAACGGTTATTGCAGATGTTGCGTGCCGATGGAATGCTCTTCGCGGAAAAGAGGTCTTTTTTTTGACAGGAACAGATGAGCATGGTCAAAAGATTGCTGAAAAAGCAGAACAGTTAGGTCAAAAACCCCAGCAGTTTGTTGATTCGATGATTCCTCCGTTTAAGGCGGCATGGCAGCGGTATGGAATTGAGTATACAAAGTTTATTCGAACAACAGACAAGGCTCATGAAAAAGCTGTTGTAGAATTGATTGAGCGTTTAATGGCATCAGATGATGTTTATAAATCAACGTACCAAGGATTTTATTGCGTTCCAGATGAAACCTTTGTTGCTGGAGATGTTGATGGTCAGGCGCCGTTATGCCCATCGTGCGGACGATCATTGCAGGTGGTTCAAGAAGAGAATTACTTTTTTAGACTTTCGGCATATGCCGATAAGTTGCTTGAGTTTTATGCGGCAAATCCAAATTTTATTCAACCAAAAGAAAAATTTAATGAGGTCATAGAGTTTGTTAAAGGTGGGCTTAAGGATTTAAGTATTTCACGAAAAACCGTTACCTGGGGGATTCCATTTCCAGGAGATTCTCAGCATACCGTGTATGTTTGGGGTGACGCACTGACAAATTATATAAGTGCGGTTGGTTTTGGTGGTAACTCTGCTGAGGATTCAGAATTGCTTGTAAAATGGTGGCCTGCAGACTTGCATATCATGGGAAAAGATATTGTTAGGTTTCATGCGGTATATTGGCCAGCCTTCTTGATGGCAGTAAATTTACCTTGTCCAAAAAAATTACTTGTACATTCATACATTTTGGTGGGTGATACAAAGATGTCAAAATCGCGTGGCAATGTACTCGATCCAATGGTGCTTGCAGATACCTATGGCGCTGAAGCGATACGGTACTTTTTGATGCGATATACGTCATTTGCTCAAGATGCAAATGTGAGCCTGGATCAATTGTTAACTGTTGTTAATGCAGATTTATCAAATAGTTTTGGTAATTTGGTTAATCGTGTTTTATCTCTCGCGCTTGCTAACAATGGGGCTGTTGTCCCAGGAATGGAAAGCCTGGAAAATGATGGGGTTGTTTTACGAGAGAAGGCTCATGAGTGTATCGCGTCGGTTTGTGATGAGATGGCTCACTATAACTATCATTTGGCAATGGCTGCAATTTGGAAATTTATTGCAGAGCTCAATGCATATCTTCACGAGCAGCAGCCATGGAAAATTGTAAAAACAGATACAAAACGTTTTTTTGAAATTATCTCAATGACGTGTCATGGTTTACAGGTTGTTTCGACCTTGTTGTGGCCAGTTATGCCTGAAAAAATGAAATTAGTTTTTGCGGCATTGGGTATTAATCAACCGATTCTGGTTGGGTCTGATGCTACAGAACAATTACGCAAGATGACATGGAATAAGACATTTAAATTGACAATGCTTTCATCAACATTGTTCCCTCGAATTGAAGTTGCTCAACCAGCACAGCCAGAAGTTGCTCAGCCCGTTGCATCTGCTCAAACAGCGGTGGTGGCTCCGGTAGTTGCTGAGGCGAGTGCCATCACTATTGATGATTTTGCAAAAGTTGAAATGCTTGTTGGAACCATTCTTGAATGCGTTGCGATGGTAAATTCAAAAAAATTATTAAAATTACAGGTTGATTTTGGTCCAAGAGGAAAACGTCAGATTGTTTCTGGGATAGCTCAGTATTTAAAGCCGGAAGAACTCATTGGGTTGCAGGCTGTTTTTGTATGTAATTTACCCGAACGTAAGATGGGTGGAGAACTATCGCAAGGTATGCTTGTGGGGGTTGATGATAGTGATACACGGTTTTCGACACTTCTTCTTTCTTGCAAGATGCCAAATGGCGCGCGTGTAAAATAAATAATTGATCGTTTTTTATAAATAAGCAGTTTGGTAAATTATCTTTTTTTACTGAGCTGCTTATTTTCTTTTACCTGCTCAAGAAGCGAATATGTTTGTTTAAGTTTTTCTGGTGATTGCAAGGAGTATTCAAGTGCATCTGGTCCAAGATCTAGAAAGCAATTTGCGGACCAGGAAAAAAGTTGCTTGTATTTAATGTGATTTTGTAGGTGCCTTGCATCTGTTATGATTGCGGTTTTTTTTCCGGCTTTATGTTCCCAAACGCCATTAAATTGTTTGCTAGAAATAACCAAATCATTTGATCCATGAACATACAAAATAGGCGTGTTTTCTAATTTTTTGAGTGCTTCTTGGTTATGGTTTAGGTTTGCAGCACTTCCTCGAATATGTCGTTGCATAAGTGTTGTTTTACTGAGGTACATATACGCACGGTATAAAAGATATGTTCGCCAAGACATTGTTGTTTCTGATGGATTTCCTCTTTGTGGGTCATAAAAAAGCTCTGGCTTTTCAGCAAATCTATTCATAAGAGCCTGGCCATTTTCCCAGGCACCATCAAGAATTAATTTTTTAAATAATCCTGGATTGTTGGCAGCAGTTCGAATAAATAATCCCGTTGAATAACAAAATCCCACGCCATAGACGTTTTTATATGTTTTTTTAGTTTTAAAGTATTCAGTAATACTTAAAATTTCATCTTCTTCCTGCTGTCCGCCCTCAAGTGCGGTGAAATCAATATCAAGCATTTTTTTGAGTATCCAGCCAGGAATATACGATGTGCTATAGTCTAGTCCGTGTCCAATGTGATCAAAAATAACAACGTCATAGTCGACAAAGATCCCTAACAGTGGGGCAAGCATTTCGCGGGGATTTGCAAAACCGCCTCCGATTACAACAAGCTCATTGCTGCCGCGGTTGAAATAGGTGTAGGGAATTTTTTTCCGAGGATCACTTTTAAGTAAGACAGCGCCGCGAGAACCAGATCCAAGGTGCATTGGGAGTTGATCCAAGATCACCCGGGTGTCTTCTGGTTTTTTTAAAATAGCTGTATTAAAAAGTGTTTTATTAAGGTTTTCTAGAAGATCGTATTCTTCAAAAATAGCTTTTAATACAGTTTTTTCGATTGGCGAGTAACCATTTTGAACTGTCTTGAGGCAAACTTGATTTTTAGGAATAGGAATTATTTTTATATCATCGCATCGACTTTCGCCCGGGGCAAAAATCGCAGCAAATGCTAAAAATAAGTATAAATACCTAAAATTTTTCATTTTTGATTCAATATTCGTATTAATAATTTTTTACTCTCTTACCCCTAGTTTAAAGGAGTTTGCCGATTGATGGGGATATTGTGTAAAAAAAGATAAATTTTATTAAAAAAAGCCTTTTTTGCATGACTTGTGTCAAATGGAAAAGAGTTTGAGTCGGTTAGAAATTTTTAAAGAGGGCGGTTTTTAAGCATTTTTAGTCTTTTTTAGGTTTTCTTTATTCTATGGGTTGAATTTTGGATTTGAGACTTTTGATGATATTATTTTTTTATAAGGGTTTTTTACTGGTGAAATAGTAAAATGTAATGGTGAGGGGATTTTGTGAGCGAACTGATTCGTCATTTTTTTTCTTTTTTTTCAAAAAATGATAAAGAGCTTTTTTTTGATAGTGCGGCAACTTCTTTAAAGCCAGATTTGCTTGCTGCAACTGAGCAAAAAATAGCATCCTTTGCAACTGATATTGTTCATAGAAGTTCTCATTTTGCCGGAAGTCAGGCGACTCAAAATTTTGAAAATGTTAGACAATTTATCGCGAAAAAAATGAATGCTGATAGATCTGAAATTGTTTTTACTTCTGGCGCAACAGCTGGATTTAATATCGCAGCGCTCTCTTGGGCAGAAAAGAATCTGAAAGAAGGAGATGAAATTATCATCTCAATCGCAGAGCATCATTCAAGTTGTTTACCATGGATAGAGGCCGCAAGACGAAAAACGGCAACTATTTCGTGGGCAAAATTTGATAAAGAAACATATTTGTTCGATCAAAAAGATTTTGTTTTTACTCCAAAAACAAAGGTTCTTGTTGTTTCTGCGTATTCAAATGTTCTTGGTCCGATTTGGAAAGATCAACAGGAATTGTATGATTTGATATCAAGGGCTCATTCGCTTGGAATTATCGTTGTTGTTGATGGAGCTCAGCAAGCGCCTTTTTATTCAATAGATCTAAAAAAAATGGATGCTGATTTTTATGCATTCTCTGCTCATAAAATGCTTGGGCCACAGGGTGTTGGTGTTTTGTTTGTAAACAAGCGTATTCATTCTCAGCTTTCACCAGCGTTTGTTGGTGGCGGTGCATTAGATTATTTTTTTAATGATACACCGATGTATAAAAAGATGCCCTTTTTCCTAGAATCTGGAACTCCTCCAGTTGCTGCTATTATTTCATTCGGAGAGGTTTTAAAAAAAGTAATACCCACTATTGATGTTGATATTGAGTATAAGCGTATAGTTCGTCTTATGGCTCAATTCATTATTTTTTTAAAAACAATTCCAGGTGTTACTGTTTTAGGAAATGAAGCGTTGTTACAATCCGACGGCCATTTGGTTTCTTTTCTTGTAGATGGGCTTCATGCGCATGATATTGCAGAGATATTGAGTGCAAAAAAAGTCTACGTTCGAGCTGGGAAAATGTGTGCTCATCCATTGTTTGATTATTTAAATTGTAGTGCTGCGTTACGGGTGAGTATGTATTGGTATACAACTGAACATGAGGTTGTACAGTTGTGTTCAGAAATTGCAGACGCAATTGCGCGATTGCGAGAATTGTAATGGCGCTTATAGATAATAGATTGCTCGTGGATCATGCCAAAAATCCTCGATTTTACGAGTTATTACATTCTCCATCACATCAAAAAACAATAAAAAATATGTCATGTGGTGATGCTGTGACAGTTTCTTTGCATCTTGTCGATGGTATTATTTCTGCAGTTGGATTTAGTGCAGAAGGTTGTATGCTGTGTCGTGCGGCAACATCGATTTTTTTGTGCAATATAAAAGGCATGCAGGTCTTGAATGTTTTGGCATTAACGGAAGAAAATCTTTTGGATATGCTTGAGTCAAGAGAGATATCGCATGGTCGGCGTCGATGTGCGATGTTGGGTTTTGAGGCAGTGCAAGCAATGCTTGGCTCTAGTTAGAGAGGATGATATATGATTTCATGTGTGGGGTCTGTTAAAAATGTGGCAGATGTTGCTGCGGATGTTAAAGTTCTTTTTGTTGCAGAAAATGCATCGATAGAAAGTCGTTTTCAGGCGCAGTTGAATGAACATTTCAAAAATCCTGAAGTTCTTTTGAATGCACATAAATTTACTGGAAAAAAGGGTGATTTTGTTTCACTTTCAACAGTGTCTGCGGATCAACCTTTTTATATGGTTCTTGTTGGACTTGGTAAAAAAAATAGTTCAGGATTGCTTGATTTTGAAGTATTTCGAAATGCGCTTGGTAATGTTGTAAAATTTGCAAAAAAAATTGATGCAAAAATTGTTTCACTTGGTCTTTCTGGTGGAAGTGATTTTGGTATGACATCTGCGCAGGTAGCGCAACAAGCAACAATTGTTGCAACAATGGCAACATATGTTTTCGATGATTACAAAGACATTAAAAAAGAAAAAAAATCATGGAACGTTCAATTTGTATTCTGTGGATTTGATGAGTCGCAAGCAATTTCTGATGGTACAATTATTGCTCAAGCGATCAACAAAATTCGTCGATATGCAGATGCTCCTGCAAATATTGCAACGCCAACTTATTTAGCTGAAGAAGCTCGTAAAATAGCAGATCAGTATGGTCTTTCATATACCTGTTTTGGAAAAGAGCGAGCACTAGAGCTTGGGATGGGTGGACTGTTGGCTGTAGGTGCTGGCTCTGCTCAACCATTTAAGTTTGTAACGATGGAATACTCTGCTCCTGGTGCTACACAAACAATCGCATTGGTCGGCAAGGGAATTACGTTTGATACTGGTGGTGTCAGTTTAAAACCAGCAAACTACATGACTGGAATGAAATATGACATGTCAGGAGCGGCTGCGGTTTTTGGGGCGATGCAAATTATTGCGCAACTAAAACCTGCGGTGAATGTTGTTGGTATTACTCCATTAACGGAAAATATGCCGGATGGTGCTGCATCACGACAAGATGATATTATTGTTCATATGAACGGCGTGACTTCAGAAATCGAAAATACAGATGCTGAAGGTCGATTGATTCTTGGTGATGCACTTTGTTATGCAGAACAGTTTTTCAAGCCAGATTTTATGATTGATATTGCAACATTAACAGGAGCATGCTCACATGCGTTGGGTACTTTTTATGCAGGTATGATGACCGATGATGATGCTTTGGCGGATCAACTTTTTAAGATTGGTAAATTTGTTGGTGATAAAGTTTGGCGCTTACCGTTTGATGAAGTGTACAACGAAGGTGTAAAATCTGATGTTGCAGACATTGCAAATAGTGGTAAGAAAAATTATTACGCAGGTACTATTATTGGCGGTGTTTATTTACGTCATTTTGTAAAAAATGCGCGATGGGCACACTTGGATATTGCTGGTGTTGCAGATGGTGTTCCTGGCGTCAGCTATGTTGGATCTGGAGCAACCGGAGCAGGTGTTCGATTGTTTGTCGAATTTATTAAGCAAATAGCTGGATAAATTATTTAAGATCTTTTTAAAAGCCTCGATTAAAATCGGGGCTTTTTTCTTGCGTAGCATTTAAAGATTGTGATATTTACCGCGTTGTTGTGGTGGTAGATGCAATTATGTTTGTTTTGATACAAAAACAAACTGCAGCAAGGATAGAAAATGATTCGAATAATAAAAAAAGGTGTGTTGCTTGGTGCAGCAGTTGTTTTTTTGGGAGTGGTGCAGGCTAGTCCAGTTACGGCTGATGAAAAAAATTCTTCGGTTGGAAATGCGTTTGATTTAGTAAGTAATTTTCAGAAAAATGATACATTCAAGCTCCTGGTTCCGATCCAAGAAAAAGACATGGAATTGTATGTTGGCGGAAACACTAAAATTGACATGTATAAAGTGCGCAATGGAGTTCGTTTGACAAAAAATATTGATGATCAGGTTAATCAATGGCGTCAAAGAATAAAGTTGGGAGTGCAATCAAATTTTGGAAAAAAAGAATTCAATGGAACTCCAATTGCAGAAGCATCGTTAATTGCTGGCGCAACATTGTTTTGGCGTTCAGTTTTTACAAAAAAGTTTGGTATTTATGATGCCCCAATGAAGCAAGATTTTATTAATCCTCCGGTGACTTTAGCCATTGATGAAGCATGGTTTAAGTTTAACTTAGAAACGCTTACATCGGCTTTTGATACGATGCCAGTGTCGGTTAAGGCTGGATTCTTCCCGTATTGTGTTGGTCGTGGTATTTCGATGGGTGATCGCTCCTATGGCGGTGTTACCTACATGGGTTTTTCGCGACAAAATGTTCAAAATTATATGCCTAAATATGCTCCAGGTGTTTTGCTGCATGCTGAAATTCCATCACAGCATCTTTCGTGGGATTTTTATTACAGTCCATTTGTGAGCGAAAATGCATCTGTGTATGTTCAGGATGTAAGTCGTAATCAACATATTGTTGATATGGATGATAAGGGTGCGCATGGTAGACATTTGTTTTCATTTTCTATGGCCTATTTAACCGAGCCTGCAAAAGATTCTAGCGTTCGATTAGAGCCATATATGGTCTACTATAAATCGCAACGTCAAACAGTCGAATCGCCTTCTGATTCGCCTATAAGTTTTACAACTTTTGGAACGATGATTGATGTTGCCGTGGGACAGCTCAGTTGCAATTTAGAAATGGCAACGCAGCATGGATATCAAGATGTTTTACCATGGATTGATACGCGAACAACGGTCACAGAATATCATCCTGGGTACAAAATTAAGCTTGGTGGAAGCATGTTCATGTTTGATATGAAATATCAGATGGAAGAATATTCGTTAGAACCTGCGATGGCGATTGCTTATTTCTCTGGAGGAGATTATCCGTATAACGACACCGTTGGTCAGTATCATGCACAGATGGGTGATTTTGCAACGCTGCGTGAAGCACAAACTGCAACAGATGGTCGAAAAGACAAAGTCTTTAAAGGTTTTTTACCTTTGCGAGATTGGGGATACAGGGGTATGTGGTGTAGTCCGTTAGTTATGTTTAGTGCTGGAGTAATTCCGCGTCCTGTAGATTTTGATTTGAATGGTTTAACAACGTATAACGACAGTGATTGTGCAACAAATTTAATGTTGTTTGGATTTGGGGGAACATGGCGTCCTCTTGCACAGAAAGAAAAACTTTCAGTTGCAACCGCAATGTTTTTCTGTGGTATGCCTCGTCCGCCGTTGAAATGGAATAAAACAGCAGCTCAGCCTGGATTTGTTGGAGATAATGACTCTATTCGAGCTTCAGCGTCTTCCACTGGAATTGTTGGATGGCAAGAAACAACTCGAGCAAGTTCTTTCTTGGGTGTAGAGCTTGATATGGTTGTTAATTATAAAGTGACTCGCGATTGCGAATTGAGTGTTCGTGCGGGTGCATTTTTCCCTGGAACATTGTATGGTGATACTGCTGGTAAACCAAATATTAACTCGGCAGTTGTTAAAAACCAATTTGTACAATCAACCAGTGGCGTTCCGTCTCAATCTGTTGTCGTAACTAATAATGGATTGGGTCGAGATCCTGCATATGGATTGTATGTGCGAATGGGGTATGATTTTTAATTTAGGAAAAATGTGCTCGATCATAAAAAAATAGCTCAAGAAATTATTCGACGTACAGGTGGTTTGCGACAACGCGAACAATCTGTACGTCGTTTTTTTGTTCCAGCCTTGCAAAAACTTTTTGCCGGCTTGCAGGTTGGTGATTTTATTGGTTCTCAGTATTGCGTGATTGCAGAAGGATCTTCTTTTTCATCATTAAAAAATAAATCGGTTGAAGAATATTTAGTCTGGGGCGTTGATGGCTCTCAGGTATATCCAGATCCGCAGTTATTTGGGGGAGATACCGCCATTATTAATGTTGGAGGTATTCAGCTTTTATATGAAAAAGACAACGGGTTTGCGGATTTATTTATAACAACTGAGTTTATTGTTCAAGAAGAGTTTTGCAACCAGGCTCCGAATCTTGTTTTTGGTCCAGAAATAATCGATTGTATCCGCTTTTTACGTGAAATAGAGTGTGGCGTAGGTCGTTTTTTGCAAAAACCAGGGGCTTTATTTGGTTTTTTGTTGTTTGATGGCTCGATGGTTCCCCAGGGGTTAATGCTTAAAAACGCTGCAGTTCAGCAATTTGTTATGAAAAAATACGTGGAACTGTTAAAAATAATTCGTGAAAAGAGCATTCCTGTGTGTTGGTACACGAGCAGTCCACGGTCTCTTTTGTGGGCAACTGCGGTTGAGTTTTCTGAGGGAACAGATGTTGATTTGTTGTCTCAGAGTATGAGCCAAGGTGAGATTTCCCCGGTTCTTGGGTATAAAAAAAATGAGTTATTTGGACACGAGCTTTCTGGTTTAGATATGCCGGTTTTTGTATATCTCAAGATGGGAGAAGATGTTGTAAAATTGGAGTTTCCTTTATGGATCTTTGAGCATAAGGACCTTTTTGAACGGCTTTTTTTCAGTTTATCCGATCAGGTGAAAAAGGGGTTTGGGTATCCTGTGGCTCTTACCGAGGCTCACATGCATGTTGTGGTCACAGAAAATGATCGTCAATTAATTTTTGCGTTAGCCGAACAAGAAAAAGGGTATAATTCAACTAAGAACAAAAATTTTAGAAAAAAAATTATCCCTGTGTAATGTTATTTTTATAAAAAATTGATAAAAATGCGTAACAATGCCCTCTGATTATAGGGCGGTGTTATTTTTTAAAAATTATGTTTTTATTATAAAAAAGCCTATTTTTATCGTGTTTTCTGATGAATCGTAATTTTTTCTTATTTATACTCTTATTTGCCGTTTTTTCTTCTACTGTAGGCAAAAAAGGTGCCCTTTATGCTTCAACAACCTCATCTGGTCAAGATGATGTGGCGGAAAATATGCGTTTATATGGTCGCACTGGGATAAAAGGACTTTGTTTTGAGGAAGTTAAAGCTGTTTTGAATTCAGATAAGATTTATGAAGATCGTTTGAGCAATTCGTTTTTAGCAAGAAATGGAATGACTTCAATAAACCATCCAAGTTCAAGGCTTACACAATATTTGATGATATGTTTTGCAAATGTTACCGATCAAGAGCGTGACGTGTTGATCCATTTGTTTTTATACAGAAATATTAATTATGTAGTTTTTGTACTGAGTGATTTTGATACTATCGAATCTTATACCGTATGGACGCCAAATGATATATTTCAGGCCTTTTTTGGTATTGCTGTTACTGACTACTTGGCGTGTTTTGGATTTATACCTTTGATGTTTGGGGTAATTGGTTTTGGTTTTGTCGCTCAGCAACCGAGTTCTTTTCATCTAAAAAGAAATGGTTTTCTGACAGGGGCATTGGTAGGGGCTCTTTTGGGGGCATATTCATTCAGAATCATGAAAAAAGATTATATTAAAAAATTTGATCAAATCCTTAAGAATTGTGATTATTTGCTTGAGTGGGGTTCTGAATTGTTCGATCCTGAGATTGTACAAAAATATCAGAACTTTAAGGTGTTTTTATCTGAAAATCCATACGTGGGGGCTGATAATACAATTGATAATAAAGCATTCAAGCAAGCATTAATCGAATTTTGTCTTTTTTATGATGCTCTTAGCCAAAAAGCTTTGAATGTTGAATGATTTTATAAAATTTATCAAAAGCCTTTTTGATTCCATGAAAAACCGTTGAACTTGAAGCTGCGCCCTGCAAAGCGCTATCCTAGAACTGATATCTCTGGATCGCAAGGGTTTTTTTGTGAATAAAAAATTAAAAAACATTATTTTTTTTATGTTTGTTTCTGCGGTGTTTAATAACTATTTTTTGACTGTAAGCGCTGCTGGCGTTGAGTTAATTGAAAATTCCAGTAATCGATTTATCAAAAAAGCTGGCGCGCTAGGTACTGCAGCATCTAGTCGCGCAAGGATTCTAAGGGATGCTGTATCTCAAAAAATAAAAAAAATTCATGCAAATACAGCAGAAGAAATAAAAGCTTTTGCGTTGCATCAGTGGGAAGCTGGTTACGATGATCGTTTTTTATACTCCTATAAAAATATGACAACAAATGAACGACCACAGTTTATTGTTTTTTTTGCGCATGGATATCGTCCGTATCTACCAACAAAAAGATATGCAAGTGATAGGTTTTCTCGACATGTAGCTCCTTTTTTAGAAGCTTTTAAATATGTTGCCGTTCATCCATTATTAAAAGTTGGGCCTTTGTATACATCGTTTGCTCAGGAAAGTGATATTAATCAGATCAAGCTGCATTTGGATAAGGTGCTTGAAAGAGTTGCAAATCCACAATCAACGTTTTTTGGGTTGCCTGTGATCATTGCGGGGCATTCAAATGGTGCTGCAACAATCATAAGTCTTTTGGGATCTTATCCAGAATTAAGTAAAAAGATTTTTGGGGCGCTGTTGTATGCGCCATATGCCGATATTAGAAAAACAAATATGATTCATAAGGTTTCTTTGCAAGGGGGATCCTCAGCCCTTGTTGATAGAGTCCCGCTTGTAATTGGTACGCGATATGATGGTTCAAAGCGAGCTCCAATTGATTATCTCAAAGAGGGTTTGTTTCCTCGGATGCCAGTGTTTCTTATTCATGCAAAAAATGATCCAGTTATTTCGTTTGATCAAAATTATGTAGCCTTTGAGTCTCTTTTTAAAGAGCATGAATTTGGCAGTTTGTTTCATGCGCATCCTTTTGATTTGGGGGCACATGGATCTTTTAGTGTAAAGTCGAAAAAAGAAGATCGCGAAAAACTGAGGCAAGATGTAACTCATTTTGTGTCGGAGCACTTGCTTAAGCCGCGTTCTGCACAGTTAGGATTGTTTGGTTCATTGTCTTCTGCTGTTATTGATTACTAAGGAAATATTGTGGTGATACGATGAATTATTTGCGATTTATTTTAGTGCTCGCAGTTCTTGTGGGGATAGTATTTTTATGGGGACGATTTCTTGGCGTTTCGCACAGGCAATATCAAAAAATAAAAGTGTATGTTGAGAATCAAATTGAACAAAAAGCTGTTGTGCATAAAGTTGGGCCAGATGGAATGGCGCCGCAATTTGTTGTTTTTTTTGCACATGGTTTTTTGGGATTTAATTCATTTTCAGGTCAAGATTCTTGGAATGAATTTGTTCATCGGATGGCTCCTGGTTTGCGTGGAATGAGTTATTTGGTATATCATCCTGGATTTATTCAAACAAAAGATGTTCAAACGTTTTCACAGGAAAGTGATGTCTATCAAGCTCGTTTGCATTTGGAATTTTTGATTGATAAGGTTCAGGGGAAGGGTGTATCCAAAACACTTCAAGGACATGCTGTTTCGGGATTACCGATTTTATGTGTTGGCCATTCGAATGGAAGTGCAACATTATTATCATTATTTTCCTATCACAAAAATTTAGCTTACAACGTAAGGGGGTTAGTTTTATTGGCCCCATACGCTGATTTGAGCGCAGTTTCTACGATGGCAAAAGTTGGTCGTTGGGCAGGAGATTTATTTGCTCGAATTGGATTTAACTTATTGTATGCTCCTTCGTATAACCCGTTTGGATCATCACCCTTGCAGCAGGTGAAAAATGGAGATTTTGCATCTACATTGCCGACCTTAATTGTTTCGAATCGGAATGATAGAGTTGTTTATTTTAAAAACAGGGAATTGCTAGCTCAAGCATTTGGTCAGCAAAAAAAATATTCAAAAACGGTGCAGTTTTTAGATATGGAAACCGGTGGCCACAATTGGGCTTGGAAGCGTTCTGTTGTACATAAAAATACACAGGTGCGAAAAAATATAAAAAGTAAAAAGCTAACATTCAGATTGGGATTGAAGCATTGTAAGTACTTAACATATTTACAAAGAGTTGACCGAATGCGATTTCAGAAAGCAATTGCTGCTTTTGTAAGAAAATATATCGTGTAATAAAAGGGGCTGCTAAATGCAGCCCCTTTTGTGATTTATTGTTCGAATTCTTTTTTTCTCATAAATGTTGGGGTATCTAGGTTGTCTGTTCCAGAGAATGGTGAATTTTGAGTGTCGGTTTGTCGATGAATAGGCTGAGGCATTGGTTTTTGTTGTAGCGGAGTTCGGTGCGGAGGGTTGATAGCTGAGTGCATTTGACGATTGTATGGTTGTTGAATTTTCATTGCTTCTTCGTCAAATCCGGTTGCAATAACGGTAACAATAATATCATCACCAACTTCTTCATCGATGACTGAACCAAGAATAATATTAGCATCTTCGCTTACCAAATCATGAACAATACTTGCAGCTTCATGAATTTCCTGTAGCCCCAAAGAATTGTTTCCTGTGATATTGAGCAAGATGCCACGAGCGCCTTCAATACTTCCGTTTTCAAGGATTGGTGAGCTAATCGCTTGCATAGCAGCATTTCGTGCTCTTCCTTCGCCAGAAGCTCTTCCTGTGCCCATGACGGCCATTCCCATATCTTTCATGACAGTTCTTACGTCCGCAAAATCTACGTTGATTAAGCCGGGTTTTTTGATGATGTCACTAATTCCTTTGATCGCTTGTTTGAGAATGCTGTTTGAGAATGCAAAAGCATCAAGCATGGAGATTTTTGGATCAACAAATTCTAACAATTTTTGATTAGGAACAATCAAAAGAGTATCAACGGAATCCTTGAGGATGCTTGCAGCGTCTTCTGCTTGCTTCATTCTTCTGCGGCCTTCAAACGCGAAGGGTTTTGTAACAATTGCCAGAGTTAGAATGCCACGTTCTTTTGCTGCTTGAGCAATAACTGAAGCAGCCCCAGATCCAGTTCCGCCACCAAGTCCTGCGGTGATAAATACCATTTCAGTGCCTTCAAGGCATTTTAAAATAGCATCAAGATCTTCTTCGGCAGCCCTGCGTCCAATTTCTGGATTAGATCCAGCGCCAAGGCCTTTACTAATTTTTGTTCCGATCTGGATTTTTATAGGAGCTTTTGAAAGTTCCAGTGCTTGTGCGTCAGTGTTTGTAACAATGAACTCAACTTCCGTGCAATCACTATCTGAAATCATGCTGTTTACAGCGTTGCAACCAGCACCGCCAACACCGATAACTTTGAGCGTTGCGCTCAGTTTTAGGTTATTGTTGTTATCAATCGACATAAAAAATCCTTTTCATGAAAGAAGCTTGTTCATAGGAAATCGTACAACCAGCTCTTCATTTGTTTGAAGATTCTCGATGAAAGAGTGTCGTTTGCATGTCGTTCAAAGTGTGAATTGTTTTCTTGAATTGCACACATGATAATTCCATACACCGTTGAATGGATAGGAGTTTGCAGAGCTTCTGGTAATTTTCCTCTGAGTGGAGATCCATAATAAATATGGGGTCGTCCGACGCGCACAGGAAGACGCATTTGGTCTACTGCAAGTTCTCGCATGCCTTTGAGGAGTGCTCCTCCTCCGGTGATAACAATTCCAGATGCAAGCTGTGGACGAAGATTGTGCTTTAATATTTCATCGGTGAGAAGGTCGTACATTTCTGCCGCGCGAGCATTTAAAATGGTATAAATTTTTTCTAAGGAAACGGTTTTTTTGATATGTTCAGCATCATCAACAATTTCGATATCAGTTTGAAGAAGCAATGGAGCGGCCGAAAATACGCAGCCATGCTCTTGTTTAATTTTTTCAGCAACATGAATTGGTACTTCAAGCCCGATAGCAAGATCGTTGGTAAAGTGGCTACCAGCGATTGGAATTATTTTTGAATGAGTTATTTTTCCATTTTTATAGACTGCAAAGTCGGCAGTTCCGCCGCCAATGTCTAAGATTCCAACACCCAGTTCTTTTTCTGAGGGTGAAAGAACAGCTTCTGCTGAGGCGATTGGTTCCAGGGTGATGTCATTCGCGGTTATTCCAGCAAGTTCACATGCTTTAATAATATTTTTTACAGAAGAAATCGATCCGGTAACGATGTGAATTTGTGCTTCTAGTCTAGATCCATGCATTCCGTGAGATTCTTCAACAACTTCTTGTCCATCAACTCTAAAATATTGAGGAATAATGTGAATAATTTCACGGTCTTCAGAAAGAGGAATGTCTTTGGCTATAGCAATTACGCGATCGATATCTTCTTGAGATACTTCATTATTTTGAACTTGAATTACACCAATAGAGTTAAACGATTGGATGTGGCATCCAGAGATCCCAACCGTTGCTCCATCAATTGAAAAGCCAGCTTGAGTGCATGCTTCATCAACCGCTTTTTTTATAGCATGGGCAGTCATATTGATATTAACAATAATTCCTTTTTTAATCCCATACGAAGGGTGGGTTCCAATTCCAAGAATTTCTAGTTGGAGGGCTTCATTTACCGTGCAAATAACAACACAAATCTTGGTGGTGCCAATATCAATAGCGGTAAAAACCTTTCCTGTGATAAGATTTTTCATACAAGTTCTCCTTGGCGTGAAATAAGCTCTGACTTCACCTCATTTTGAAATGGTTGCAAAAAAGAAGAATTTTTTTTGTCTGAAAAAGGTGCAAGAGCGTCAATATAATGGTCTTTAAAGGGTGTGCTTTGTGGATAAGTATGAATAGCGCACGTTGAGCGTAAAAATGTATCCATCTCATCAAAAACAGATAAAAAATCTTTGGATGACTTTTTATTGTTTTTTATCAGAGTGGTATGGTGCTGTGGCACCTGCATAGGCATTAATTCCTGTATAGGTTGAGCTGTTGTGTGATCAACAGGCAACGCCTTCTCTCCTTTGCCCGTAATTACGAAATGAAGTTTATTGTGTCTGTCAAGAGAACAGGTAATTGTTTCAATGAGAGGTATTTTTTTTAGCAGGTTTTTAGAGAGCCTTTCAGTTCCGGTGAAAAGAGAAAAAGAATCTGTTTGTTTTGTTATTTCTTCATTAATCGAAGCAATTGTCTCAGGTGATTCTAAATTTATGAATGAACATTCGTATCCTGGATTGTGAATGGAAATAGCATTTGAGACAGATTCAAAGGCAGATTCAAAAAAAGGGATAGATTTTAAAGCGAGAAAACAGAACGATAGAAAAAAAAGAGGTAGTTGTACAGATCGTACAATTCGTTTAAGAGCCTGACCCTTGAGTAGTGCGGAAAGTGTTTGTTTTTTTTTTTCAAAATTATGTCTACTCATAAAAGTAACGCCCCTCATGATGGTTTTTTCTACTACTTTGACCGTAGTGAATTTACCGCAAGAGGGGCAATAATCTTAATGTGATGTAGGATTTAATTATTGTTTGTTTTGAATAACAAACATCAAAATTCCAGCAGCAACCGAAGCGTTGAATGAAATGTCGGAGCTTTTTTGAGGGAGAGAAATTTTTAATCCCTCATTCCGCAAGTCTTGTGAAATACCGAGTTCTTCGTTTCCGATAACCAAGCAGATTGGTTTTTGGTATGAAACTTCCATCGCATTTTTTCCACCGTTTACCACAGCAAGGCAAATGGTGTAGCCAGCTTGTTTTGCTTCGGCGATTGCTTGTTTTGCTGAAGGTGCAATTTTAATTTCTACGTGTTCTGCAAGCCCTGCGGAAGCTTTGTGTGCCCCACCGGTGAGGGGAGCTGAGTGCGTTGCACTTAAAATCACACCATTAACGCCAACACAATGAGCTGATCGAAGAATAGCCCCAAGGTTTTGAACGTCTTGAACGCCATCAAGAATCACGATAAAAGGATGTGTTTCTGGTGAGAACATTTTTGATCTGTATGGAAATGGTGAAAACCAAGCAACAACGCCCATGTGTTTTCCACCTTCTGCCATACTGCTGAGCACGTTTGTATTTACGTATTGGATGTTTGGTACGGATTTTGGCAAGAATGGTTTAATTCTATCCCATGATTTCGGGGTTGGATCTGTGGTGTAAATAGAAATAAGTTTACGACGTTTTGCCTTGAGGGCTTCGATAATGGAATGAGCTCCAAAAAGGAGCTCACCAGTTTTTTCGGTAGTTTTTTTTTGTTTGGTTATTTTCACAAAAAGCTCAGTTTTTTAAGAAAAACAAGATTTTTTAATGATACTTTAACTGTGATTTTTTGTAAAAATTATTGTTAAAATCGCGATTATTTTGAATCAAATGCGGTTTTTAGTCTTGCTGAAAGGTCTGCAGCCTCATCTTGTGTATCGCTGATTGTTTTGAGTTGGGTCATAATTTGAGCAAGCGCTGACGATTCTTCTGCTTGTGTGTATTCAGCCTTGTTTTCTTCATATCTTCGGCTCCAGTTTACAATAGAGTTTGTTTTGTTGTCATTAAGGTATGGAGTCTCTAAAACAGCTTCAGCAGATTCTGACGAGCTGATTTTTAATTTGTTAAGAATTTCAGTCATAGATGGGGTGTTAAACGAGATTCCTGCCTTGAGCTGGTTGAGAGCGTCTAAAATTGCTTTTGGTTCAGCAAAATTGTTGATGATGTTTTTTCCCTGTGAAATGAGAGTTTCAGCGCTTACTGCTGGTTGTGCAGTAATTAAAGTCATTGATGCGCAAAGAGCGATAATACCAAATACGTTTTTCATAAAAAACCTTTCTTTTTTTTATTTTACTACAAGTTTCATGGGTTGAGGGGTTGAGGGAAGTATTTTTGCGGGTAATGGACTTTCTGGCGGCGTGCTCGTTGTTTGTGGTTCTGGTGATACTGCTGGCGCTAGAACAGGAGCGGGGACTGGTGCTGTGATAGATTCGTCTTGGGGAGATGTCGTAACGGGTTGTCCCATCGTGAATTGAGCATTTCCAGTTGTTACCGGAAGGGGCGCGGGTCCTTTTAGGATGCTAGCATCAACAGTACTTGCGCTTGAGCTGACGGGTTCTGCCTGTCCTTCCATTTTTTCAACAAATGCGTGAACGCTTCCTTTGAGCTCATTAAGTTTTTTCAAGATAGGTTCAGCGGCACTGGTAAGTTCGTCTGATTGTACTTTGAATGGACCGACTTTTTGAGTCACATCATTAATTGTTTCAGGGATAATGGTTACGCTTGAAACAATTTGTTCAAGAGCTTCTTGCGCCGATCTGATCGTCAAGCCGCGCATTTGTTTAATAATTTGTTTGATATGGGAGTGAACATCAAGTGCTTTGAACGCGGCGTTTAAGCGCAAGCGATAGTCGTCGCGTAGCGGTATTTGAGCAGGCCAAAAATGAGCTTTCATGCTCCGTAAAAACCAGAGATCTTTAATATCTTTGTAGATCGGAAGAAGTATTTTTTCAGCAGATTCTGGATCGACAACATTCATGCGAATAAGTATTGGATGAGAAAAAACAAGATCCATGTTGTAGTTATTTAAAAAATCTACGATATCAAGCTTGCGAATAAGCCGTTGTGTTTTTGTAAGTGGTGGGAGTGTTGAAAGAAATGAAGTTACTCGTGCTGCGTATAATTTACATAAAAGGTCATTGGCTTTTTTTGCAAATTCTATTTTTTTTGTTAATTCTTCTTCGCTTACTACTTTAAGAATTTGATTCCAGATTGCCCGTAGCTCGTTAAGTTGAGTTTTGTATCGTGAGCTTTTTTTTCCAACTTTAGGTTCTGTTTTCATGAGGTGAGAGAGCTGTAAAATATTCCAAAATGGAGCTAAGAATTTATTTCTAAATTTTTTGATATGTTCACCAAGGTTTTGCTCATCCAAAAAGATGGTAAATGCTGTCTTTCCATTAATTGGCCATATTTTTAAAAAATCATCGGGGGTTGATGTCTCATCAACTGGGTGAACGCTTTGTGCTTGCTCTATGATTTGCTCTGGAATATTTGACAGCAGGAGCGAGTTGAAGTCTAACGGAGAGAGTCGTTTGATTAGTTTTTCGCTCAGTGCTTCTTTTGCTGAATTGTATTTAGGTTTTTGAATATTTATGAATGGAAGGATTGAATGAGAGATTAATAAAAAAAGAAGAATTATTTTTTTCATATTTTTTTCTGAGAGATGGTTTGCTGTTCTTGGCAGAATCTAAAATGTTAAAGCCAGTTGTTGCAAGAGAACAAAAAAGCAGTACGCTGAATTGCTTTTTTATGAAAGATATGAAAAAAACAATCTTTTTTAAAATAAGTTAGATTTCTTTTTGACTTGTTTCATAAAATGACGTAACATTCAAAGCATATTCCGTTGCTGGATGGCCGGGGGCGAATAGCTCAGTTGGTAGAGCATCTGCCTTACAAGCAGGAGGTCACAGGTTCGAGCCCTGTTTCGCCCACCATTTTTTAGCACGTTTTTATTTCGCAATGCAATTTTGGTTCGTATTCTTGTGGTTTTTATAGCCGCAGGTTTTACGGTATTCCTCGGTAGCTCAGTCGGCAGAGCAAACGACTGTTAATCGTTGGGTCGCAGGTTCGAGTCCTGCCCGGGGAGCCATGGGGCTGTAGCTCAGTTTGGTTAGAGCGTCCGCCTGTCACGCGGAAGGTCGCGGGTTCGAGCCCCGTCAGCCCCGCCAGTTTTCGCTGGCGGGTTTTTTTGTACTTTTTTATACGATTAATTTCTGCACACGGGACATCTTGGATTGTCGATTGGTTTTGGTATTCGTGCTGTGCCATCAGTCGTTTGTACTTCCCATACGTTGTCTTCCTGTGATAAAACAGCTTGTAAGATACATTCTTTATGACAGTAGCTATTTTTGCATGTACATCCCTTGGTTGACCATTGTTCTTCATTTTCTTCAAATTCCATTTGGCATACTGGACATTTATTTGAAGAGTCTTCAGATGTTGATGTTTTTTTAAAGGTTATTAAATATTTTCTTCGATACCATTTTTGGTACGTTTTTGAGCGAGAGATAATAGCACTTGCTATGCCGATAGTAGCTATGCCTCCCGTGAGTGTTTTCCCCCAATGTTTTTGCATAAATGAAAGTTGTGGAATCAGTGATTTGCACATATTGGCAACTGCTGTGAGTACTTTTTTGTCGACAGACCCCGTGCTTAAAATGGTGATCGCGGCAAACAGCTGAGTGTCAGCTTTTCTGAGAACCAGCTTGATGCCAAGTGTCGTTTTTTCATCAGGCAGGTTAAGTGTTGCGCTTGCAATAATTGATCTGCGAACTTGCCGGGCGAGTAACAAGTTTTTGCATTCTTTTATAAAAAATTGTGAGCATTTTTCGATTTCCGGATCGATCTTTACCAAAGATTGTGATGGCTGCGGAGCAGAAAAATGGTCAAATAATGTAGCCGAACTAAGGGTGTAATGGTCTGGTGTTTCTGGAAGCTTGGTAAGTTTTTTATGTGTAACTTCAAGGGAGTATACTCCGGAGAAGTTTTTTTGAGGGTGAAGGAAACATGGTGAAGTTATTACAAGAATAAGTGTAAAAAGATGTTTTGATAGGTTCATTTTGAAGGTTCTTCTCTGCAGATTGGGCAGGCAAATGGAATGATCCAATCAATTATTAGCTGTCCATCCCCATCCCTTACGGGCAAACCATTTTCATCTGTATGAAGAAAACCGCGCTTCTTTCCATTTTTAGAATCAATTGAATCAATTTCATAATTGGTTTGTTTTTTAGAATTTAAATACAGGGTTAGCCAGCAACTAAAGCATTGGTAACCATCGTGTTTTTCGCAGTTTTTGTTATTTAAACGATATAACGGAGCGCTTTCTGTGCATATAGGGCACTCTGACCTGGTTGATTTATCTTGTTTTATTTTAATAAGAGTTTTAATAAGAGTTTTAATAAGAGGGATTAGCTCTAATGCGCATGAAGAGTGAAAATAGGCATCTTCCGGATAAAAATCCCCAGTAATTTTATAACTACATGAGCCAGATATTTTTGTATTACATTTTGTGCAGAAGGTATTGCTAGGGGTTTTGTGTATTGTTAATTTTTTAGTTGCAAGAAGCCGATAGAGAGGCATGTGCTGTTTGATTTCAGCTGCTTTTCGTCTTATTACGTTTCGTTGACTAACGCCAAGAACTCCAAGGCAGATAACTGCACACGTGCCCACAACAGCTCCGTGTTTTTGCATAAATGTTAACTGCGGAAATAGCGCGTTACATAAGTTGCAAATTGCTTTGATTATTTCTGCATCAGTTGCGGTGTGAACGTACGCAGTAATGGCAACGTGTAGTTGAGAATCTGATTTTCTTAGGATGGTTTTTATCACCGCAGAAGATTCTTCTCCAGAAAAGATGATTCCCGTCTGGTCAATGATTGTTTTTCTGTTGTTTTTAACTTTTAACAAATCGCGGGCTGTTTCTTGCAGGTGAGTTAAATAATTTTGTAGTTCATTGTTTTCCAATCTACGAACAGTAACGTACGATTGTGTTTTTGCAAAATCAGATAAAAATAAGTCTGCATCAAACCAAATTTTGCTATTTGGTACAGGAAGCTTGGTTGTTTTTTGAACCTTAACTTCAAAGCTGTATGCACTAACGGTTGCGGTTGTTGCCGGAGCGCCAAAGACAGGCGTGGCAATGCTGAGCATTCCTATAAAAAAATAATAAAAATAAGTGTTCTTAGGAAAAATATTCATGTTTAAGTCAGCTTTATTCGTGTTTTGTTTGTATAAATCATAGAGTAGCGGGAAAAACCAAAGACGATCAAATGCCTTTGGTTTTCTCTAAAAACAGCAAAAAAGTACGAAAATATGAATTTTTAATATCCAGGCTGAAAACATTTACCAAAGCCGATGATAACGCATGTCAGATTCTGGTTGGGACCAATACGCATGAGTCAGAATAGTGTATGAAGCACCAGTGCTTTTTATTTCTTCCCAAATCTCTTCGGCGGTAGGGATTCTCGAGTGAGTATAAATATCAGGTCGACCGGTTGGATTTTGAGGATTTACAACTATTTTATCGGGTGTTATTGCGAGTAGAGTCCCGTATTCATTTATAGTAAAAGTTGCGAATACAAAATATGTACCATCGCTATTTTTATGCACAGGTAATGATTGTCTTTGTTCGTCACGGGTTAGTTCTGTATAATTTTTGCAAATTACATGTACATAAAAAGATGAACTGTAAAAATCGTATGAAGCAAGAGAGACTGGATACGGACAATCCTCTTTGTTTCGTGCTGAAACTTCAAAAAGTGCAGCTCCCAGTTGAACCACGCACGATGAAAGTTTTTTAGCAAAAATATCACCGAATGAAGTAATTATCGTAGGAGTTTTGTCAGTAACTTCTGGTGTTGTTGCAACGGTATCAGCGCTTGCGCCTGCACCTGCTATGATTCCTGCGATAGCAGCCCTGCGAGAAGGCGGAGTTGGGCCTTTAGTCTCCATACATTTCACGAGCGAGCAGTTTGCTGCAAATAACAATAAAATTAAAACATTTAAAATACGCATAAAGAACTCATCTACTTTATTTTAATAATTTTCTTTTTACCGACTTTGATAATCATACCAGACGTGGGGTTGATAATTGCTTTAAAATCAGAAATAACATCGCCATCAATCGTTACAGCACCTTGTTCTATCATTCGTTTTGCATCTGATGATGAATTTATGGCCCCAATTTCTTTGAGTAGATCGACAATCCAATATTCACTAGATTTTAAGAGAGCTACTTCTTCCGCATTTGAATAATCTTTGGACTGGAAAAGCTCTTCAAATTGCTTTAACGCGTTTTGAGCCTCTGATGCTCCCCAAAATCGCGCAACGATGTCATGGGCAATTTGTTTTTTCAGCCTCATAGGGTGCAATGATCCGTTTTTAATTGATTCTTTTTGGTTTTCTTGGATCTCGCTTGATGTGTGTAAAAGGAGCTGTGCGTACTTAAACATCAATTCATCTGAAATCGACATTAATTTGCCAAAAGCGTTTTCTGCTGTTTCGAATAATCCGACATAATTCCCGTAGGATTTTGACATTTTTTGTACGCCATCAAGACCTTCAAGGAGGGGAAGAGTGATGATGACTTGGCTTTCTTGTCCGTAGTGACTTTGGAGGTGTCGCCCCATAAGCAGGTTAAATGTTTGGTCGGTACCGCCAAGTTCAACGTCTGCATTAAGTGCAACTGAATCGTATCCTTGCATGAGCGGGTAGAGTAATTCATGCATGCTGATTGGTTGTTGTTCATCTAGTCGTTTTCTAAAATCTTCTCGTTCAATCATGCGAGCAACTGTAACTTTGCCACACAATGAAATGACATCTGCAAACGTGAGTTTTGATAGCCATTCAGAATTATACACGACGGTTGTTTTTTTGGGATCCAAGACGCGAGCAACTTGAGCAAGGTATGTTGTCGCGTTTGAGCGAATTTCTTCGTCTGAAATTTGAGGACGAGTTTTTGACCTTCCGGTAGGATCGCCGATTTTTGTTGTGTAATCACCAATCAAAAAAATTACTTCATGTCCAAGATCCTGAAATTGACGAAGCTTGGAAAGAACAACTGTGTGGCCAAGGTGAAGATCGGGAGCGGTTGGATCGCATCCCAATTTAATTCTGAGTGGACGGTTTTCTTGTAATTTTTTTAATAATAAATCTGCGTCAACTAATCGATCGACGCCGATTGAAAGAAGCTTTACTTGTTCAAGGGGAGAAATTTTTTTGTTTTCCATAGTTATTCGCCAAAATTAAGAAAAAAGAAGAGAGATTGTTTTACTGGTTCCGATGATGAAACTGTTTAAAAGATGTTTTATAATAAATGCTTTTTTGTGCATCCACATAAAATATAAAGAACTAATACCAGGAAGAATAATTAATGCCATAAATACCATGTTGCCATATTCAAAGAACCAATCGAATGATTTTTTTTGTTCTTCTGTCATAAGCATTTCGATGATTTTTCCAGAAGCAAAAAGAGGAAACGGGAGAAGTTCTACGAGCGCAAAATATAGGCTGAGATTAACTCCTTGATCTAAAAAAAGCCAAATAAGGCTTTGCCAAGTACCAGAAGTTGAAACAAGGGCAATATTTATTGGAATAGTCTGCATGATAATCAACAAAATCAATGAATAGAAAAAACGACCAAGTGGTTTTCCTAAAATAGCAAGTGCAGCATGAAAATTATTCTTATAGTTTTCTGGGTTTATTCTTGGTTCAAATACGGCCGAAGAGCTTAATAATATTACCATAAAACGCGCAAGTGAATTAGTGCCATCTCCGTAGAGCAAGCTACTTGCAAGAGACATCATGAGAATAAAAAGAGCAAGGTTTTCAATGTTGACATGATTATCAATATTAAAGCTTAAAAAACCTTCGCGTTCAGGTTCTTTGTCCCCAAAAAATTTTGCGATAAGTGCGCTCACCATATTGCTGAATGAGAAGAGAAGCAAATAGTGTGGAAACGAAATAAGAAATATAAGCGCAATTAAGGTAATAATTTGATTCATAAAACACCATTAATAATTGCTAAAAAGAATACGTTGAGCATAAAAGACTTTTAAAAGAGGGTCAATTAGTGCGTAATCGTTTACTTCTTGTGATTTTTTATTACATTATGCGCGATTGGCATCCAACAATTAATTTTGAATGTTGGGTTTTACACTGCGTGATGCATGGAGATCGAGAATGAATATCGGTAAACAGCAGATGAAAAAAAGTGATTTACACAATTCAGTCAACCAGGCTCAAAAAAAAGTTGTAGAAAATGGTACCCCTTTATTGTGGTATTGGAGTGTTGTTCCACCGGTAGTTCTTTCGGTGCTTACTTTTTTGTTTTATTATCCTTCGCTTTCCTACCCATTTCAGTTTGATGACCTTGCAAACATCAGTAAAAAATTTGAAATTCGTTTCTTTGATTTAGGCGATCATTTGTTTAAGTATTCACGATGGGTCGGGGAAGTTTTGAATCGCTTGAATTATAAAATGGGTGAGTATTTCAGGTATGGTGGAGGTGGTTTTGATCCTTTTTATTACCGCTTAGTGAATGTGTTTTTGCATATCGCAACAGGATTGATGGTATTTGTCTTATTTAGGCGGTTGTTTAGCCGATTGTCTGAAAAATCATTTTTAAAAAAATATGCAGATGCGATAGCAGCGTTAACAACGGGATTGTTTTTATTGCATCCGGTGCAAACACAAACGGTTTCATATGTGATTCAAGCTCGACTAGAAGGCATGGCGACACTTTTTGTGTTGGTTGTTTTATGGTTAATGGTTAAAAGTTTTGAACTAGAAACTGTTTGGAAAAAATACTTTTTTCAAGTGTGCGCTCTTTTTGTTGCCTTTGTGTCATGCGGAACAAAAGAAATCGTTATTGTTTTGCCGCTTCTTTCTGTTTTAGTTGATTTGTTTTTCTTTGCAAAAGGTGATGTGAAAAAAGTTTTTAAAAATTGGTTTTTTCATCTGGTTCTTGGGTTGGTCGTCTTAATCACGTTGATGAAATATATTAATCCTGATTTTTTTATGCAGATTGTTGGCATGAAGGCTTCAGTTGCAAATAATCGTGGAAATGTTCTGAGTGGATCGTATTCACAGATGATTACCCCGTGGAAGTTTTTGATTTCTGAATTTAAAGTAATTTTACATTATTTGGCTATTTATTTTGCCCCATTTAAGTTGAGTGTTGAGTATGATTGGGTGCTGGTTAAAAGTTTTTTTTCGGCCGATTGTATTTTGCCCTTGTGTGCATTATTGATGTTGATTGCATTTGCGATTTATCGATGGGTAAAAGATAAGTTGTCGATGTATACTTTTTCTTTGGCATGGTTTTTGATAGCCGTTGCTCCTCGTTCCACAATCATGCCATCTCCTGAATTGATTTGTGATTACAAATCATACTTAGCGTCGATTGGCATTTTTGTTGGGATGGCCATTGTGATTATCAAATTATATGAGTTGGCTTGTGAGTATGAACTTTTTTCTGCAAATGTTTTTACGCGCAGATCGCAAACTATGGCATTTAGTTTTTTGTGTATGATTGGGCTTGGATTTTCAGCATATTCTCGTAATTTGGTGTGGGAATCGACGGTCTCTTTTTGGTTGAATATTGTTGAACGCGCTCCCAACAAAGCTCGGGGGCATAATAATTTGGGAGTTGCGCTTTCAGAGTCGGGCAGATACGAAGAAGCGTCGCCGTATTTTTTTAAGGCGATTACTCTTGATAAATTTTATTCTGATCCATGGAGCAATGCGGCGGTTGTTTTTTCTGTTAAAGGCGATAATGACCGTGCGATTAGTTGTCTGAAGGAAGCGGTTAAGCTCAATCCAGAGTATGCCGAGGCACATAATAATTTAGGTTCTTTGTGCCTTAATAAGGGAGATTATGAAGCGTCTGAAATGTATTTAAAAAATGCAATACTG